>VAWS01000147.1 GCA_005884515.1 Actinomycetota bacterium | reverse complement strand
TCCGCCGGCATCCTCGTGTTCCTGCTCTTCGACATCCTCGAGCACGCGACCGGGCCGGTCGAAGACGCGATCAACGCGATCCGAGACTCGCACCACGGATACGGGCACCTTGCTGCGATCGCCTCGGTGTACGCCGGGGGCATCGCGGTCGGGTTGATGGGGCTCTTGTACGTCAGCCGTATGTGGCGACGGCGCCGCTCGCCGGCCAGTCTCGGACCCGGCGCGATGGCCGTCGCTGAAGCCGATGAGGCTAGAGCCCGCGAGCACGAGCTGCTCCATCTCGGGATGTCGATCGCGCTCGGGATCGGGCTGCACAACTTCTCGGAAGGTCTCGCGATCGGCCAGGCAGCGCACACGAACAAGGTGTCGCTCGCGCTCCTGCTCGTCATCGGCTTCGCGCTGCACAACGCGACCGAGGGATTCGGCATCATCGGGCCGCTCGCCGCGGGGAACATCCGCGCCTCCTGGAAGTGGCTAGGGATCGCCGGGTTGATCGGCGGCGGACCGACGTTCCTCGGGACGCTCCTGGGCACGACGGTCACGTCGGATCTGGTGTTCGTGGGATTCCTGGCGCTCGCCGCCGGCGCGATCCTCTACGTGATCGGCGAGCTGTTCGCCTCGGGACGCAAGCTGACGTGGGACTGGATGCTGTGGGGCATCCTTGCCGGCTTCCTGATCGGCCTGGCGACCGACATGATCCTGGTCGCTGCCGGCGCCTAGCTACAGCCCGTACGTCTTCGCGATGATCTCTTTCATGATCTCCGTCGTGCCGCCGCCGATCGGGCCCAAGCGCGCATCACGCCACGCGCGCTGAACGGGGAACTCCATCATGTAGCCGTAGCCGCCGTGCACCTGCAGTGCTTCGTCGGCAACCTTCCAATCGAGCTCCGTCGCGAACCACTTCGCCATGCTCACCTCGCGCAGCGCATCCTCCCCCGCCGCGAGCTTGCGCAACGCGTGGTGGGTCAGTGCGCGCGCGGCCGCGATCTCTGTTTCGAGGTCGGCGAACCGATGCCGCCACACCTGGAACTTCGCGACGGGCCGTCCGAATGCTTCACGATCTTTCGCGTACGCGATCGCCGACTCGAGCGTCTTCTGCGCCGCGGCGACGCCGGCGAGCGCCATCACGAGCCGCTCCCACTGGAAGTTCTTCATGATGCAGATGAAGCCTTCGTTCTCCGGTCCGAGGAGGTTCTCCACGGGAACGCGGCAGTCGTCGAAGAAGAGCTCGGCAGTGTGCGAGGTCCACCACCCGACCGTTCGCATGCGGTTGGTCGTGAAGCCCGGCGTGTCCTTCTCCAGAACGAGGAGCGATATTCCGCCGTAGCCCTCGCCGCCGGTGCGCGCGGCCACGACGACGTAGTCGGCCTTCGATCCATTCGTGATGAACGCCTTCTGGCCCGTCAGCACGTAGTGGTCTCCGTCGCGGACGGCCTTCGTCTGGATACTGGCGACGTCGGAGCCGGCTCCGGGCTCTGTGACACCGAGCGCGCCGATCATCTCCCCGCGGATCGACGGAACGAGCCAGCGCTGTCGCTGGTCTTCCGTGCCGAACCGGTAGATGTAGTACGAGCCGAGGTCTTTGTGTCCACCGATCCCTGCCGCGACGCCGCCGGCACCGCACTGCGCCAGCTCTTCGTTCACGATGGCGTCGGCGATGAGATCGGGACCGGTTCCTCCGTACCGCTCTTCGTACTTCAATCCGAGCAGCCCGAGCTCCCCGAAGCGCAGGTAGAGGTCGCGTGGGAAGTCGTGCGCGCGCTCCCACTCCTCGACGTTGGGAGCGATCTCCTTCCGGATGAACTGTCGGACCGAGTCGCGAAACGCGACGTGGTCCTCCGTGAACAGCTCCCACCGCGCGTCCACTACAGCCCCATCAGCTTCGAGATGACTTCGCGCATGACTTCGTCGGTCCCGCCGCCGATGCGGATAAGCCGCGAGTCTCGCCAGGCACGCTGGATAGGGAGGTCCATCGTGTACGCGGCGCCGCCGAAGATCTGCATCGCTTCGTTGGCGACGCGGCTGGCGACGATGCCTCCATACAGCTTCGCCATCGAGATCTCTTTGACCGGGTACTCCCCGGAGCCGAACTTCCACGCCGCGTCGTAGATCATCCGGCGCGCGGCTTCGATCTCGGTGGCCATCGTTGCCAGTCGGTGAGAGATCGCTTGGTTCTTTCCGATCGGCTTCCCGAACGCGTGTCGATCCTTCGCGTACTGGATGCATGCTTCGAGCAGCCGCTGCGAACCCGCGATCGATCCCGCGACGCCGACGAGCCGCTCCCCTTGCAGCTCCCACATGATCTGCGCGAAACCTTCGCCTTCGACGCCGAGGAGCCCGCCGGCCGGGAGGCGCACGTCGTCGAGCGCGATCTCCGCCGTGTCGGACGAGTGCATCCCGAGCTTGTCGAGGCGCTTCGTCACGGTCCAACCGGGCGTGTCGGTCGGCACGAGGAACAAGCTGAAGCCGTGGTGACCCGCCGGCTTGTTCGCGCGCGCGACCAGCGTGCAGAAGTGCGCGCGCACGCCGTTCGTGATGAAGATCTTTCGGCCGTTGATCACCCAGTCCGATCCGTCGCGCACGGCGAGCGTCTGGATGTTCGCGACGTCGGAGCCGGCGCCGGGCTCGGTGATGCCGAGGCACGCGATCTTCGTGCCTTTGATCGCCGGGCGAAGGTACTCGTCGATCTGTTCAGGTGTGCCGTACTTCAGGATCGGCGGCGTCGCCATGTCGGTCTGCACGGCGACGGCCATGCCGACGCCGCCGGAGCCGCAGCGCGCCATCTCCTCTTTGAGCACGAGCGTCGAGATGTAGTCGCCGCCTTGGCCGCCGACCTCTTCCGGATACGCGAGCCCGAGGTAGCCCGCGTCGCCGAGCTTCGTGAAGACCCAGTCAGGGAAGTCGCCGGCCTGCTCCCAGGCTTCCGCGTGGGGGGCCAGCTCTCGCTCGACGAACGAACGGACGCTCGCGCGGAGCGTCTCGTGCTCGGGGTTGAAGATCGACGAGCGGATCGCGGTTTCCATGGACGGCGGCATGATAACCGCCGCTCCTCAGCCGTTGAGCCCGAGCGTCAGGGTCTCGAGGCCGCGCAGGTTGATCCGGCCGTTCCACATGGGATCGCCGGCCTGCTCGACGTTCGGGAAGCGCTGGATGAGCGAGCCGATGGCAACTTGACCTTCCACGCGCGCCAGCGAGGCACCGAGGCAGTAGTGGGCACCGCCTCCGAACGAGAGATGGTGCGACGCGTCCGCGCGCGTAACGTCCACCGCGTCCGCGTCGGGACCCCAGCGCGCGGGATCGCGGTTCGCCGACGCGAGCACGAGGCCGCAGAACGCGCCCTTCTCGATGGCCTTGCCGCCGACCTCGACATCGCGCAGCGTGATGCGCCGGGACATCTGAACCGGGCTGTCGTAGCGAAGCAGCTCCTCGACGGCGCCGGGCATCAGCGATGCGTCCGCGCGCAGCCGCTCGAGCTGGTCGCGGTTCTTCAACAGTGCGAGCACGCCGTTGCCGATGAGGTTCACCGTGGTTTCGTGCCCGGCGACGTACAGAAGGAGCACCTGCTCCTGCAGCTCGTCGTCCGTCAGGACGTCGCCCTGTTCCTCGGCCGCGATGAGCGCTGAAAGGAGATCGTCGGCCGGCTCTTTGCGCTTGCGGTCGATCATCTCTCCGACGTACTCGTACATATGGTCGCTCGCGTCGGCGATCGCGATCGCGAGGTTGGTGTCGACGATCGGCTCGAGCGAGCGGACGATCAGACCGGACCACGCGCGCAGCTTGTCCCCGTCGGTCGCGGGAACGCCGAGCATCTCGGAGATGACCGCGAACGGGAGCGGGAACGCGTAGTCCGCGATCAGGTCCATCTCTCCGCGCTTTCCCGCGTCGTCGAGCATGTCGTCGACGAGCGCTTGGACGCGCGGCCGGAGGTTCTCGACGACCCGCGGCGTGAACGCCTTCGTGACCAGCTTGCGCAGGCGGGTGTGATCGGGTGGATCGAGGTTCAGCATCGTGTGCGAGCCTCGATCGGCGCGATCGCCGACGGCATCAACGATCATCTGATCGATCGCGGTCGGGCGCGCGTTCGCGTCCTCGACGCTGAGCGTCGGATCCTTCAGGAAGCGCGCGATGTCCTCGTAGGCGAAGAGAACCCAGAACTCCAGCAGCGTGAGATGGACCGGGTCGCTCGCGCGCATCGCCGCGTACTGCGGGTACGGATCGGCGGTGAAACCCGGCTCGAAGGGGTTGTAGGTCACCGGCTCCGTCATCGCGCGCGTCTCCACCGTTCGGACCCGCTCAGCCTATCCATCTGCCGCCGGGGACGTCCTGTTCCTACTTCGGCTCCACGACGCAGATCTCGCCCACGACCTGACCGCACGCCGGCGCGCGAGGCGCCATGTTCGCCGCGGTGACGCCGTTCAAGAACGGAAAAAGGATGCTCGTTCGGTGTCTCGGATCTTGGAGGATCGTCACGAGACTTGGCTGGTTCGGGTTGTAGAGATAGGTCGAGATCG
>VAWS01000146.1 GCA_005884515.1 Actinomycetota bacterium | reverse complement strand
CCGTCGGGAAGAAGACCGGCGCCGAGGCCGTCCACCCCGGCTACGGCTTCCTCGCCGAGAACGCCGACTTCGTGCGCGCAGTCGAGAAGGCCGGCATCGTTTTCATCGGTCCGTCGGCCGACGCGATGGACAAGATGGGCGACAAGATCAGCGCGCGCCGCGTGGCCGAAGCCGCGAAGGCGCCGTTCGTTCCGGGGACGCTCGACCCGATCGCCGACATCGAAGAGGTGCGCGCGTTCGGGAAGGAGCACGGCTACCCGATCGCGATCAAGGCGGCGTTCGGCGGTGGCGGCCGCGGCTTCAAGGTAATCCGCACGGACTCGGAGGTCGTAGACGCGGTCGGCGGCGCGCAGCGGGAGGCCAAGCTCGCGTTCGGGCGAGACGAGATCTACATCGAGCGGTACCTCTCGGGCGCGCGCCACATCGAGGCGCAGATCCTCGCGGACACGCACGGCAACGTGCTGTTCCTCGGCGAGCGCGACTGTTCGCTCCAACGACGTCACCAGAAGCTGGTCGAAGAGTCGCCCTCCCCCGCCATCTCGCCCGAGGTGCGCGAACGAATCCGGGAGGCCAGCGTGAGCGTCGCGCGCGAAGTTGGCTACGTGAACGCCGGCACGATCGAATACATGCTCGATGCCGACAAGACGCGCTTCTACTTCATGGAGATGAACACGCGTCTCCAGGTCGAGCACCCCGTCACCGAGCTGTGCACCGGGATCGACATCTGCGCGTGGCAGATCCGCGTCGCGGCCGGCGAGAAGCTGCCGTGGGCGCAGTCGGACATCCAGCCGCGCGGGCACGCCATCGAGGTGCGCATCAACGCGGAAGATCCCTCGAAGGGTCGCTTCCTCCCGGCACCGGGAACGATCGGCGAGTACCGCGAGCCGGCCGGCCCCGGTGTGCGCGTCGACGCGGGCTTCGGCCCCTACACGGAGATTCCGCGCTCGTATGACTCGCTGATCGCGAAGCTGATCACGTGGGGTGCCGACCGCGAAGAGGCGCGCCGGCGCCTGCTGCGCGCGCTCGACGAGTACGTGATCGAAGGCGTGAAGACCGTGATCCCGTTCCACAAGCTGGTCCTGCAAGACCCGAACTTCATCGCGGGCAACGTGCACACCGCCTACGTCGAAAAAGACATGGACCTGTCTGGGCTGGTCGTGCCTGCGCCCGTTAAGGTCTCAGCGGACGAGCACCCTGCCGCGCGCGCCGTCACCGTCGAGGTCGATGGGAAGCGTTTTGAAGTCGAAGTGCATGGCCTCGGCGCCTTCTCCGCGGGATCGACCAATTCGGGTAAGCCGGCGGCGCCGGTTGCGGATGCGAAGATGCGCACGAGCGCCGACGGCACGGAACGTGTGACGGCGCCGATGCAGGGAACGATCGTGAAGGCGGCAGTCAAGGCGGGGGACGTCGTGAAAGCGGGAGACCTCTTGATCGTTCTCGAAGCGATGAAGATGGAGAACCACATCAACTCACCTCGCGACGGGACGATCGCAGAGGTCAACGTGAAAGCCGGCCAGAACGTCGAGACCGGCACCGTCCTGATCGTCGTCAAGTGATCTCATACTTCCAAGCCATCGTGATGGGCCTTCTTCAAGGCGTCACCGAACTGTTCCCCGTCTCAAGCCTCGGACACTCAGTGCTCTTCCCCAGCCTCTTCGGCTGGCACGATCTCGCGCGCGCGCAAGCCCAACCAGAGTCGTTCTTCCTCGCGTTCCTCGTCGCGCTGCACGTCGGTACGGCGCTCGCGCTCCTCGTCGTCTTCCGGCAGGACTGGATCCGCATCATCTCCGCCTTCTTCCGTTCGATCGCCAAGCGATCGATCGAGACCGCAGATGAGCGCCTCGCGTGGTTGCTCGTCATCGCAACCATCCCCGCGGGGATTCTGGGCGTTGCGCTTGAGCACGAGCTGCGCGTCGTGTTCGCCAAGCCCGAGGCGGCGGCAATCTTCCTCATCGTGAACGGCTTCATCCTGGCCGCAGGCGAGAGGCTGCGGAGGCGCGCCGAAGTGCGAGACGTCGCGATCAAGCGCGGGCTCAAGCCCAACGAGGAAGCGAGACGGCTCGACACCATGGACTTCAAAGAGGCCGGCGTCATCGGGGTCGCGCAGACCGGCGCGCTCTTCGCCGGGATCAGCCGCTCGGGCATCACGATGGTCGCGGGTCTTCTGCGCGGGCTGGACCACGAGGACGCCGCGCGTTTCTCGTTCCTCCTCGCCACGCCGGTGATCCTCGCGGCCGGTCTCTACAAGATCCCGGACCTGATGGGGCCACTGGGCAACGGGGTCCGCGGCCAGGCCTTGGTCGGAGGCCTGTTTGCTGCGTTGGCCGCATTCGTGTCCGTGAAGTTCCTGTTGAAGTACTTCGAGACGCGAACGCTGACGCCTTTCGCCATCTACTGCGTCCTCTTCGGCGCCGCGATGGCGATCCGTTTCGCCTAAGCGCAACCCCTTGATTCCAGGCCCAGCCTGAAGCAGAATCGCAATCACTGAAGCACAGCTTCAGCAGGAGGGGATCGCCGTTGGCACGGCCTGCACCCAACGACGACGCAGAAGACCGGGAGCTCGGCCGCCGTATCCGCGCGCGCCGCGAGGAGGCAGGCCGCTCTCTGAAAGACGTTGCCGATGAGGTCGGCGTCTCTGAAAGCTTCCTCAGCCAGATCGAGCGCGGCGTCGCCAGCCCCTCCATCGCAACCCTGCGCGGCGTCTCGGACTCGCTCGGCACCTCGGTCGGCGCGCTCTTCGAAGGCCCGGAAAGCATGGGCCGCGTGGTGCGGCACGGCGATCGCCGGCAGCTGCGACACCCACGACGCGAATGGGAGGAGTACATGCTCACTCCCCCCGACTCGCGCCGACTCCAAGTCATCATGGGCGTCATAGAGCCCGGCGCCGGCTCGGGGCGCGAGCCGTACACGCACAACTCCGACGAGGAGTGCGTCATCGTCCTCAAAGGTCGCATGCACGTCCGGGTCGCGGACGATCACTACGAGCTGTCCAAAGGCGACAGCGTCACGTTCGAGAGCCGTCTTCCCCACAGCTATCGGAACCCAGGGCCCGGCCGCTCGGAAGTGCTCTGGGTCATGACGCCGCCGTCCTACTAAGGAAGCAGCATGAAGGTTGAGAACCGCAAGCCCGAGCAACAGAAAGAGCAGCGTGTCGACGTCCGGCTCGACGGCGTCCGCAAGCTGTTCGGCGACACGGTCGCGGTCGATCACGTCGACCTCGATGTCTACGAGGGCGAGTTCTTCAGCTTCCTCGGGCCGTCCGGCTCTGGAAAGACGACGTGCCTCCGCATGATCGCGGGATTCGAAGAGCCGACGGCGGGTCGCGTGCTTCTGCGGGGTAAAGACGTCAGCCGCCTCGCGCCGTACGACCGCGACGTCAACACCGTCTTCCAAGACTACGCGCTCTTCCCCAACATGACCGTCTTAGAGAAC
>VAWS01000145.1 GCA_005884515.1 Actinomycetota bacterium | reverse complement strand
ATCAGCGTCTTCCCGCACCCCGGCGGGCCGTACAACAGGACCCCCTTCGGCGGCTTCAGCTGGTGCTCGATGAATAGCTCGGTGTGCAGGAACGGCAGCTCGACGGCGTCCTTGATCGCTTCGATCTGCGAGGCGAGCCCTCCGATGTCGACGTAGGAGATGTCGGGCACCTCTTCCAGGACGAGCTCTTCAACCTCGGGCTTCGGAAGCCGCTCGAACACGTACCCCGAGCGAGCGTCCAGCATCAGGTGGTCGCCCGCGCGCAAGCTCATCGTCTGCAGCGGGTCGGCGAGGTGCACGACGCGCTCCTCGTCGGCGTGACCGACCACGATCGCGCGCGTTGAGTCGAGTATCTCCTTCAGCGTCACGACCTCGCCCTGGGATTCGAACTGGCGCACGGCGATCACGTTCATCGCTTCGTTCAGCATGAGCTCCTGGCCGCGCACGAGACTCTTCGGGTCGATCTCGTTCGCGACGTTGACGCGGAGCTTGCGCCCGCCGGTCATGATGTCGATCGAGCCATCTTCGTTCGTGGCCATGAACACGCCGAACCCCGACGGGGGCTGGCTCAGCTTCTCGACCTCTTCTTTGAGCGCGACGATCTGCTCGCGCACTTCTTTGAGCGCGCTGGCAAGCCGCTCGTTCTGACCGAGGGCCTGGGTCAAGCGCGCGCGCGCGTCGGAAAGCTTCTCTTCGAGCAGCTTCACCTGGCCGCCCGGATCGGCGAGCCGGCGCCGCAAGAGCGCGGTCTCTTCTTCGAGCTGACGGATCTGCAGCCGGAGCGACCCGACCTCTTTTTGGGCGTCGGGCATCTCCGCGTCGAACCCTGCGCTACCCGTTTCCCTGGGCACGGGGCTCACACCTCCTGGGTTGGGAACGTCGGAGAATTCAACGCCCCCAGTGGTACACCGATTCCGATTATACGAACGCGCTCAGCGCCTGCACGGCGGTAGGGAGGCTTCACGGAATCGTGCTTCCCCATCGCGCCGCTCTCCATTCCTCTTCGACCCTCTTTGGGAAGTTATCGGCTCGGGACGGGGCCTGTTGGAGTTTTCTGGGCTGGGGGCTTAGCGGCGCCGGCATAGGGCCCGAGCAGGGCTTTCAGGCGACCCCGAGGAACCGCGCCGTCGTGATGAACCCCGTGTGGGCCACCATCCGGTGATCCGGACGCACACTCTGACCTTCCACGTGCCACGCGCGAACCAGCGTCTCGGTCGTCGCGACGTCGATGAACCCGGCCGCGCGCAAAGCTTCGGTCGTCTGTGAGATCTGCGGCACGGTTGGGACGTACGAGCAGAAGATCCCTCCAGGGTTCAGGATCTCCAGCGCGCGCGGGATCACACGCCACGGCTCAGGAAGGTCGAGGACGATGCGGTCCACCGCATCGGCACGGTCCGGCTGCGTCACGTCGCCGTGCCGCATGTCGAGCGCGTCGGGGATCTTCCCGAGGAACGATTCGATGTTCGCGCGCGCGCGCTCGGCGAAGTCCTGCCGAGCTTCGTACGTGATGACGCGGCCTTTCTCGCCGACCGCGCGGAGCAGACCAAGCGTGAGCGCTCCCGAACCCGTACCCGCTTCGAGCACAACGGCGCCGGGGAACACATCCGCGCTCATCACGATCGCAGCGATGTCCTTCGGGTAGATGACCTGCGCGCCGCGGGGCATCTTCAACACGAAGTCGGTGAGGCTCGGCCGCACGACGACGAACGGCACTCCGGTCGAGCTGAACACGCGCGCGCCCTCGGGCGAGCCGATCACGGTGTCGTGCTCGACATAGCCGTCGTGCGTGTGGAACTGAAGACCTGCTTTGAGCGTAACGAGGTTGCGCCGGCCCTTCCGGTCGATGAAGAGCGCGCGCTCCCCCGCGTCGAAGGCGCTCATCGGTCCTCACGCGTCGTCGTTTGCACGCCTGGGAGTGGTATCGATGGACCGTCGGTTCGATCATCTCCGCGTTGGTTGGGACGCTCTCCCCCCTCGAGCCGCCCTGCCGCCCCGGCCGCATTGAAGATGAACAGGCCGATCAGGATGATCCAGAGGGCGTACAGGGACCTGCCGGAGTCACGTCGTTGGAAGAGCGGCACGATCAACAGAGCTCCTCCACCGCTCATCGCGAGGACGGCAAAGCTGCGTCCGACCAAGACCGCCCAGCGCGTGGCGCGCGCGCGACCGCCGACGACCCAAAGGCCGCTCCGCAGAAGGCGGCCGCCGTCCATCGGGAACGCGGGGATGAGATTGAACATCGCGAGCAGCATGTTGATCTTGCCGAGCTCCCACCAGATACCGGTGGGGTGACTCCGCAAAGGGTGAATAACGATCGCGATCCCCGAGAAGACCGCCGCAAGCACGACGCTCGCGAGCGGACCGGCGAGCGCGATCGCGAACTCCGCGCTCGGTGTGGGGGCTTCCTTTTCGATCTGGGATACGCCGCCGAAGGCGAACAACGTGATGCGTCGAACCGGAAGCCTGTAGACGCGCGCGGTCAGCGAATGCGACAGCTCGTGGATCACGATGCACGCGGCGATCGCAACGCCGAACGCGACCGCAAGCAGGATCTTTCTCGCGCCGGTCACAGCGGGATCGACGGGGAAACCGTTGTAGGCGGCGACGCTCAAGACGATCAAGGAGATGATCCAAGATGGGTGGATCTGCAGCTCGATCCCGAACGGGCGCATGAGCGTCCTTCCGGTGAGCGGTCGCGCGCGTCGCGGCGGTTCTGAGCTCATCGGGGCTCAATCGTACCCGGTAGGATGAGAGCGTTCATGACTGATATTTCTTCTTCTCTCGCGTTGCCGTCGTCCGGCTTGTCGTCGCAACCGGTCGCGCTCAAGGAATGGGCGCTGGTCTGCGAGATGCTGCTAGTTCGACGCTGCGCTTTCCGCCGCGCCGCCCGACGGGACGTTGCGCGTTCCCGCGTTCGCGCGCGTCGTCTCTGCCATCCCGGTCGCGCGCAACGACGGCGTGTACGAGCTCGAGGATCTGCACCCATACACGCGTGAGCAGATCGATCTGCGGCTCGAGTTCCGGCCGAAGAAGCCGCTCGTCCTGCTCGCGGTGGAAGTGATGCCGCTGCGCGCGCCGGTGGACGTGCCCGTCCTGGAGCGATACGCAGGATGCTCCTCGTGGGTTCCGCTGGAGGTCGGGACGTTCGAGCCGGGCTCGCCGGTTCTGGATCGCGCCGAGATCGAGCGCACGGCTGCCCGGGTGCGCGCGGCCGTCAGCTAGGCGTCTCTCAGAGTCGGGGGCTACCGCGCAATCAATCCGAGGATCGCGTCGCGCGCAATCTCGGCGGCGACGATCGGCGAGAGGCCGGATGAATCAAGAGCGGGCGCAACCTCGACGAAATCGATCCCCACGATGCGCGCGCCTTCCAACGCGAGCAACGCGTCACGAAGCTCGCGGTACGTCGGGCCGCCCGGCTCGGGGTTGCCGGTCCCCGGCAGGATGCTCGGATCAAGCACGTCCATGTCGACGCTGACGAACACCGGCGCACCGCGCATCTCCGCGCGCATCGCGTCCGGCACCTCCAATGATTCGCTCCAGGCCGTCAGCATCTTGTCGGCGTCCGCGTATTCCTCGCGCGATCCTGAGCGCACGCCGAGCACGCACGTCGGCCCGGCCATAGCCATGTGTCGCGTTCCACACGCGTGGGAGAGATCGCTCCCGTCGTATGAGGGACGCATGTCCATGTGCGCGTCGAACACGAGGTGGACCAACCCCGGGTGCACCTTGCCCAGCCCTCGAGACGTTCCGATCGATATCGAGTGGTCGCCCCCGAAGGTGATCACAGCAGCGCCGAGGTCCTCATGCAGACGAGCCGTCGCGCGCGCGATGCGCTCCATCGCCGTCTCTGCATCCACGCCGGCCAGATCGATATCCCCGGCATCGGCGAGCTCGACGTCGATGAGGTCGCGGCCGAAGCGGTACGAGTAGCTCTCGATCGAATCGGATGCCACCCGGACATCGTGCGGCGCTTGCCGCGCGCCCGCGCGATAGGAAACCCCACCGTCGTAGGGCGCACCCTGGATGACGACGGCAGCCGGGCCCTCGTCCACGGACCGCGCTTCGAGGAACCTAACCTCGTTCATGCTCCGCCGGGGAAAGGCCCCACGTTTGGGGCGGACCATCGGGAGCGATCACGTCGTTCACGATCTGCGGCACGTCGAACGCCCCGCGCTGGAGCTCCGGTCGCCAGTAGCGCGTTGACAGCTTCCGCTCGGAAGCGCGCGCGGCAGCGACAACCTGATCCAGAGAAAGCCGCGAGCCGGCAAGCGTGAAGCTCCACATGCCTCCAGGGTAGGTCGGCACGAAGCCGACGTACACCCGCGTGTCGGGGAAGACGCCGGACACGTGCGCGTAGGTGCGATGGAGCTCGTCCTGCTGGAAACCCGGCGATCCGGACTGCGCGCACAGGACGCCGCCGTCGGTCAGCCGGGCCAAGGCTGCTCGATAGAAATCGACCGTGAAGAGACCTTCGCCCGGACCGACCGGGTCCGACGAGTCGATCAGGATCGCGTCGAAGGGCTCCCCGCCGCCGCGGACGTACGCGATGCCGTCCGCGAAGAGAACGTCCGCCCGCGGGTCGTCGAACGCGTCTCCTGCGATCGACGGCATCAGCTCGCGACACACCTGCGTCACGCGCTCGTCGATCTCGACCATGACGGCTTGCTCGACGGAGGGATGCTCCAAGACTCGACGAAGGGTGCCGCCGTCTCCCCCACCGATGATCAGCACCCGTCGCGGGTTCTCCAGCGAGATCAGCGGCACGTGCACCAGCATCTCGTGGTAGATGAACTCGTCGCGTTCTGTGGTCTGCGTCAGGCCGTCCAGCATGAGCAGCCGTCCGAACGACGCGTTCTCGTACACGTCGATCTGCTGAAACGCGGAACGTTCGGAGAGGAGCTGCTCGCCTTCGAACCTGTACGCGAAGCCGGGGACGATCTGCTCGCCGTAATGGGTCACGCGATCATGCCGCGCCGCACCTCGGCGACCTGTATCGACTTCGGTGCGAAGTACTTCTTGAGAATCTCGATGCCGGCGTCGAAGTCCATGTTCGGCCCGCACGTGAACATGTCCACGGCAGCGTAGTTGTGCTCCGGCCACGTATGGATCGTCACGTGCGACTCGGCGATGATGCAGACGCCCGAATAGCCCCCGTTGGGGAACGGGACGAAGCGCGTATCCAAGAGGGTGCCTCCGGTCGCCCGTACCGTTTCCACGAGTGCTTCCTCGCCGATCTCGGGTTTATCGAGGTTATCTGCTTCCCAAAGCTCGATCAGAAAATGCCGCCCCAACGCGTTCATCCTGTCACCCCCTCCACAAAACGGCCGCCGCGATCGCGGAGCCGATCCGATCCACCGTGTGTTCCGCTGTTGCGAAGTGAAGCTCGTACGGCTCGAGGCCGCGCGCACGCATCCCTTCTTCCACCATGAGGCACGTGCGCTCCTCGATCTCTTCCGCCGTCTCTTCCAGTCCGTGCGCCTCCATGAGCACGCCCCCGCGCGGCGTCCATCCGACCCCGATGCACGCGGCGATGCGCATGCCGGGAACGGAGCTGGTTTGGACGGCGTATGCCGCGGGCGTGAGTGCGCCGAACGGAAGGTCGGGCAACGGTGCGATCGTTGCGCCGGGCGGCACGATGCTGCTTACTCGGATGAGGTTGACGTCTCCGATGCCGCCCTTTCGGAGAGCGTTGTCAAAGGCTGTTAGCTCGGAGTCGCCCTCGGCGGCTCCGGATGCAAGACACACCAACTTGGGCTGCTCGTACATCCCACCCCCTCATCTCGCACCCCGCTCATTCGGCGGGCCAGCAGAAGCAGTCGCGCGGTCTACTCGCAGACCGCGCGACCGGGAGATTGTGGCGCATCGGACCCCCCAGCGCAACTATCTATCTGGCAAACAAAGCCGGGTTCGCAAATCAGACATCGATCGCGTTCGTCAGGCACCGCCGTCCGCGACGAAGCGCTCCACCAGCTTCGCGAATAGCGACCGTTCAAGTGCCGATGGGAAGACGCCGCCGAGGTCGAAGAAGCTCGCCGTCGCCTCGATCCGGCCCTTCCTCGCCACCAGGATGCCGCACGCTTCAGTCGTTCGCCGGTAGTGCATCGCCGAGAAGTTGGGAACTATCTCTCGACGGTGAGCGGATCCCGCCCGCGCCGCTAGTTCGGGCTTAGGAACGCCGAGTTGTACAGGTTCCAGTGGGTGGCGAGGTACGACCCTGGCGACGGGGCGGGGTTGTAGTAGTCGTCGCGACCGCAGTCCCACTCGTCGGCGAGGGTTTGGCCGTCGTTGCAGGAGGTCATCCGTCCGCCGTGTTGGAAGTATGGACCGCCGTCGTACAGGCACATGACGTCGTTTCTCTGGTAGCAGTGCCCCGCACCGGAGGTATG
>VAWS01000144.1 GCA_005884515.1 Actinomycetota bacterium | reverse complement strand
CGCACCCGCCGGCACCATCGGGTAGCACTTCTCGGCCGGGTCGACGCGGAAGTCGATCACGACCGTGCGGTCGTCGATGTCCATCGCCTTCGCGATCGTGGTTTCCACTTCGTCCGGCGACTCGCACCGCAAGCCGACCGCGCCGTACGCGTCGGCCAGCTTCACGTAGTCCGGGACGTCGAACCCGAACTCCACTTGGCTGAAGCGGCTGTCGTAGAACAGCTCCTGCCACTGCCGGACCATCCCGAGGAACGCGTTGTTGATGATCGCGATCTTGACCGGGATTTTCTCGGTGGTCATCGTCGCGAGCTCCTGGCACGTCATCTGGAAGCAGCCGTCGCCGTCGATCGCCCACACGGTCTGGTCGGGACGGCCGACCTTCGCGCCCATCGCGGCGGGAACCGCGTAGCCCATCGTTCCGAGCCCGCCCGAGTTGATCCACGTGTTCGGCCGCTTGAAACGGATGTGCTGGCTCGCCCACATCTGGTGCTGACCGACCCCGCCGACGAAGATCGCGTCGCCGCCGGTCGCCTTGCCGATCTGCTCGATCACGTACTCGGGCTTGAGCGGCCCGTCGGCCGGCTGCTTGTACTTGTACGGGAACTTCTTGCGCCACCCGT
This sequence comes from Actinomycetota bacterium, assembly GCA_005884515.1. Lineage (GTDB taxonomy): Bacteria > Actinomycetota > AC-67 > AC-67 > AC-67 > AC-67. The sequence continues at coordinate 8,749 of VAWS01000144.1, read as the reverse complement.
CGAGCGTCTTCATCCACTCCGCGTAGTCCGGCGCGCCGCGCTCGTTCACGATCTCCTCGACCGCTTCGCAGAGGTCGTGGATCACCGACTTCGCGTCGCCGACGATCGGCACGTCGACCGGGCGGTTCTTTCCGATCTCCGCCGGGTCGATGTCCGCGTGCACGATCTTGGCGCCCGGCGCGAACGCGTCGAGCTTGCCCGTCACGCGGTCGTCGAAGCGCGCGCCCAGCGCCACCAGAAGGTCCGACTTCTGCATCGCCGTGACCGCGGTGTAGTTGCCGTGCATCCCCGGCATCCCGAGGCACTGCGCGTGGTCGTCGGGAAGCGCGCCGCGCGCCATCAGCGTGGTAACGACAGGAGCACCCGTGAGCTCGACCAGGCGCCGCAACTCATCCGCCGCGCCGGCGCGGATCACGCCGCCGCCGACGTACAGCACCGGCTTGCGGGCGGCCAGCAACAGGCGAGCAGCCTCTCGGATCTGCTTCTGGTTCCCGCGCGTGACCGGGTGGTAGCCCGGCAGGTCCGGTCCTTCCGGGTACCACCAGACCATCTCGGCCTGGAGCACGTCTTTCGGGATGTCGACCAGAACAGGACCGGGACGTCCGGTGCGCGCGATGTGGAACGCCTCGTTGATGACCCGCGGGAGCTCTTGCGGATCCATCACCAAGTAGTTGTGCTTCGTTATCGGCATCGTGATGCCGGTCGAGTCGCACTCCTGGAACGCGTCGCCGCCGACCGCCCACCGCGGGACCTGGCCGGTGATGGCAACCATCGGGATCGAGTCCATGTACGCGCTCGCTAGGCCGGTGACGAGATTCGTGACGCCCGGGCCGCTCGTTGCCACGCAGACGCCGGGCTCGCCGGTCGCTTGCGCGTAGCCGTCTGCTGCGTGCGCAGCGCCCTGCTCGTGGCGGCAGAGGATGTGACGGATCGGCGAGTCGATGATCGGGTCGTAGAAAGGCAGGATCGCGCCGCCGGGGATGCCAAACATCACCTCGACGCCTTCCTGCTCGAGGCTCTTGATGGCTGCTTGCGCTCCGCTGATCTTCATCTGCGCTCCTCGTTGGATGTAGCTCGGTCGGCTGCTCGATGGATCTCTTGGATTACTTCGTTCGCGGTCGCGATGCGTACGCCGATCGCCTCCAGGTCCCGGAGGTTGGCGATGCGAGTGTCCTCGTTCCCCGTCGCGAGGCCGTCTTCGATCCCGATCACGTCGTAATCGAGGGCGGCCGCGTCGAACATCGTCGCGCGCGGGCAGTTCGGAAGGGTAACCCCCATCACAGCGATCTTGGTGATCTGCGCGCGCCGCAACAGAAGGTCCAATTCGGTGCCCATGAACGCGCTGAACCGGCGCTTGATCACGATCGGCTCCCCCGGCTCCGGCGTCAGCCGGTCGATGATCTGACGACCCCATGAACCTTCGATGAACACGCCTCGGTCGGCGTGGAACAGCGGCAGCCGGAACCGGTCCACGTCCCATGGGCCACGTCGTTCTGCATGTCGATGATCAGCAAACCTGTTCGCGTCATCCGTTCTCCATCGTTGCGCCTGTCTCTATCCTTGTGGTCGTGGGGTCGTCCTAACAAAAAACCTCCCGCGAGGCGAGAGGTGAGCGCGCCCGGCCAAGCCGGCACGCGCTAAACGAAAACTACGACCGTTCCGCGGGCGAAAGTCCTCGTTTTCATGGCTCGGAGAGTCTGCCAGCCCTACCCAGGGGTGTCAACCAGCTAGTCGCAGACCGCGCCCTTGGACGCGCTCGATACCAGGCGCGCGTACTTCGCCAGGGCGCCGTGCGTGTACCGAGGCGGCGGCGGCTTCCAGCCTTCCTCGCGCGCGGCCAGCTCGGCATCGGGGATGTCGACGTCGAGGCGCCGGTTCGGCACGTCCAGCAAGATCGTGTCGCCTTCGCGCACGAATGCGATCGGGCCGCCGTCGACGGCTTCGGGCGCCACGTGCGCGACCATGAACCCGTGCGTCGCGCCGCTGAACCGGCCGTCGGTGATCAAGCAGACGTCATGTCCCAGGCCGGCCCCAGACACCGCTGCGGTGACCGCGAGCATCTCGCGCATACCCGGACCGCCACGCGGGCCTTCGTAGCGGATGATAATCACGTCGCCGTGATTGATCTTGCCGTGCGTCACGGAGTCGAAGGCGTCGGCTTCACGACGTCGGGCGCGTCGGGCGTAGCGACGCCGTCGAGGTTCTCCTCGAGCGTCTTCCCGGTCACCGTCAGGGCGTCGCCGTGCAGGAGCCCTGCGTCGAGCATCTCGCGCATGATCGCCGGGATGCCACCGATGCGGTCGAGGTCGAGCATCACGAACCGTCCCCACGGCTTCATGTCCGCGATGATCGGTGTGCGTCGCGAGATCCGGTCGAAGTCGTCGATCGAGAGCTCGCCTCCGATGGAGTGCGCGATCGCAAGAAGGTGAAGGACGGCGTTCGTCGAACCACCGCACGCAACGACGACGGCGATCGCATTCTCGAACGCTTCGCGCGTGAGGATGTCCGACGGCCGGATCCCTTCTTCGAGCAGCTTGAGGACGGCACGGCCGCTCGCACGCGCATACTCGTCGCGCCGTGGGTCGATCGCCGCCGGCGTCGCCGAGCCCGGCAACGACAAGCCCAACGCTTCGATCGCCGCGGCCATCGTGTTGGCGGTAAACATCCCGCCGCACGAGCCGGCGCCGGGGCACGCGTTCCGTTCCAGCTCGAGCAGCTGCTCGTCGGTCATCGTTCCGGCCGCGTGCGCGCCGACTGCTTCGAACACGTCTTGGATCGTGACGTCGTGCCCTTGGAAGTGCCCGGGCAAGATCGTGCCGCCGTAGAGGAACACGCTCGGGATGTTCAGCCGGCACGCGCCCATCACCATCCCCGGCAACGACTTGTCGCAGCCGGCGATCGTCACCAGCCCGTCGAACCGTTCGGCGTGCGCGACCAGCTCGACGGAGTCGGCGATCACCTCACGGCTCACCAAAGACGCCCGCATGCCTTCGTGCCCCATCGAGATGCCGTCCGACACTGCGATCGTTGTGTACTCAACCGGGACCGCCCCGGCCTCGCGCGCGCCGACCTTCGCGGCGGCCGCCAGGCGATTCAGGTGGACGTTGCAGGGCGTGACCTCGTTCCAGGACGAGGCGACGCCGATCTGCGGCTTGTTGAAGTCTTCCTCGGTGAACCCGACCGCCCGGAGCATCGCGCGCGCAGGCGCGCGCTGGGGGCCTTCGGTGACGTCGCGGCTCCGATGCCGGACGTCGTGGGTCACATCGGGCATGCGCGAAGGATAGCGGCTCCAGCCGTCAGTCGTTACGGCTTGGCGATCGTGACGATCAGCCGGAAGTCCTGCGAGTTCCCATCGATCGTCGTCTGGATCCCGAGTGCCTCGAGCGGCTTCACGTCCGCCTGGACGTTCCGCTCGTAGTCAGCGTACTGACTCGGGTTGCTCAGCTTGAACAGCCCTTCCAACAGGACCCGGACGCGGTCCAGCCGCACGAACATCTGGAACACCGTCGGCTTGGAGGAGTCGACCGCAGCCTTGTAGATGGTGTCGTTGGCCAGCGTGGATCCCGATGGGTTTAGGAGTCGCCGCGCATACTCCGCGCCGGTCGCGATCACGACCCGGCCGGACGCGATGCGCACCACGACATCCGGGCCGAACTCCGGCTAACGGCGGGTTCGTGCCCTGGGAGACAACGATCGACAGCTCGCCCTTGAGCCACGGCAGAAGATCCTTCTGCAAGTTCAGACCGAGGGCTTGCTCGATCTCCTTGAGCGCGCTCGTGAACTCCGGCACGCCGGGGACCGGCGTTCCGACCGCGACCGGGATGAGGCCGACCCCTTTGCTCAACCTCTTCAACGCATTCCCCACGAGGTCGCCGAGATCGAAGAAGCTGACGGACCCGAGCAGATCGTCCGGAGTCGTCGGCAGAAGCTTCAACGTTCCGGCTTTCGCTCCGGTCTGCGACGTCGGGAACGAGGAATGACCGGTGACGACGATCCCTTCCGACTCCGCGTGCAAGCCGAACGCGACGATGCCCGAGCCACCGGTCAACCCAGAAGTGCCGAGGATATCGCCGCGCAGCGACGGGGCCACACCGGCCAGCTTCGAGAGGTCCGCGTACCCGAAGACGAGGCCGTCGCCCCCGGCCCGGTCGTGCTCGCGCTTGTAGCTCGCGCTGTCGGCGATCGTGTGTCCGCTCGTCACCGCGTTCTTGAATGACGTGATGGCGCTCTGCGACTCGCCGAGATAGGCGACGCCGCCTTCGATGTCGAAGGCCGGTGCTCGAGAAGACGCGTTCTTGATCTTCGTCAGCGCCTTCTGTGCCGTCGCCGCATCCTTAACCGCAACGATGCCGATCACGTTGGGCGCGCTCGGAGACGGTGAATCGGATGTCGAGCCGGCCGGAGCCAGCACAGCGAAGGCGATCTGCGAGCCGACCCACGGCTTGATGTCGTTTCGGTACGAGATCTTGAGGTCCTTGAACGACTTGTCGAGTGCGTCGTCGAGCTTGGTTGTCACGTCGTTGCGAACGCTCGACGGGAAACGCGAGAGCAGGTCTTGGACGCGTTGCTGTTGCTGCATCGATGGGCTGAGCGAGAATTTGATGTACGCCGCCGCCGTGTCCGGAACGAACCGGTCCAGGGATTGCGTCGAGTTCGACGCGCGCAACAACAACACCGTCCCACCGCCGGTGAGCACGATCAAGACCGCGAGAACCAACGCCGTCACGCGCGCGCGACTCGCGCGCGACGCGGGGTGAACCGGCTCGTACGGAGACGGCGCGAGCGGGTCGAACGTCGCGCCGTTGCCGCCGAGAGGCGTCGGCTGTTCGGGGATCGGAGGCTGCTCGTCCATCGGCGCCGAGTCTAGAGGGAGCCCTGGCCCCCTACAAGGACTCTGTACACATCACATTCGCGGCAAGCAGTGCGTGCAGAACGCCATCAGAAGGTCGAATGGGATACTGCGATCGCCACCACGATCAGGAACAGCACCGCCAAAACGCTCACCGCTACGCCGACCCATCCGATGATCACCCCGGCGCGCGCCATGTCGGCGCCGCCCAGGTCCGGATCCTGCTCGATGTGTTTGCGCGCGACCGATCCGAAGACGATGGGGAGGATGGATCCGACGAGCGGCAGCGCGAAGAAACCCACGATCCCACACGCGAGCGACGCGATCGCGAACCCTTCGGTTCGCTTCGCCGGAGGCGCGACGACGGCCACTCCTGCACCCGGACCCGGGCGAGGCGCGCGCGCAGAACGCGGTCGACCACTTGGGGAGACGCTTGGCCCTTGGTCGCTTTCATGACCTGCCCGACGAGGAACTTGAACACCTTCTCCTCGCCGGCTCGGAATCGTGCGACTTCCGCCTCGTTCGCTGAAAGGACCTCGTCGACGATCGTCGCGATCGCGCCATCGTCGCTCACCTGGTGCAGGCCTCTCTCATCGACGATCTGGAGCGGGGTCTTCCCGGCCGTGTACGCGTCTTGGAACGCCTTCTTCGCCGAGCTCAGCGTGACGGTTCCTTCTTTCACGGCGGCGATCAGCGCCGCAAGATCGGCAGCGGAGACGCGCGCGTTCTCGATGCTCTCCCCCGCCTCGTTGAGCGCGCGCGAGAGCTCACCGGCCATCCAGACCGCGGCGTCTCGAGCCGCCGTCCCACTCGCGAGGAGCGCTTCGAAGTACTGCACCGACGACGGCGATGCGGCGACGAACGCCGCCTGCTCGGGTGTCAGATCATGCTCGGACGCGATCCGGGCGCGCCGCGCGCGGGGCAGCTCGGGCATCAGTGCGCGCACTTCGGCGATCCAGTCGTCGCCGGCCTCGATCGGAACCAAGTCGGGCTCGGGGAAGTAGCGGTAGTCGAACGCTTCTTCCTTCGACCGAAGTGAGTGCGTCTTGCCGGTGTTCTCGTCGAAGTGCCGCGTCTCCTGAACGATCCCGTCACCGCCGTCCAATGCCTTCTGCTGCCGGTCGATCTCGTATGTGAGCGCGCGCGAGACGGAGCGGATGGAGTTCAGGTTCTTGATCTCAACCTTGGTTCCGAACGCCTCGGTGCCGGGCGCGCGCAACGAGACGTTGGCGTCGCATCGCATCGAGCCCTCTTCCATCCGTACGTCGCTGACACCGAGCGTCTGCAAGATGGCGCGCAGCTCGGTTAGATAGCGCTGCGCCTCCAGCGCCGAGCGGATGTCCGGCTCGCTCACGACCTCGACCAGAGGGATCCCCGCGCGGTTGTAGTCGATGAGCGAGTACTTCGCCTCCGCGATGCGCCCGGTCGTCCCAACGTGAAGGCTCTTACCGGTGTCCTCCTCCATGTGCGCGCGCGTGATTCCGATCCGTCGCTCGGCCCCGTCGACCTCGACGTCGAGGTACCCCTCGACGCACAACGGCAGGTCGTATTGCGAGATCTGATAGTTCTTCGGCATGTCGGGATAGAAGTAGTTCTTGCGGTGGAACAAGGAATGCGGCGCGATCCTGCAATCGAGCGCCAGGCCGATCAGCATCAGGTACTCGATCGCGCGCCTGTTCGGCACAGGCAGGGATCCCGGCTCACCGAGACATACCGGGCATGTCTGCGTATTCGGCTCCGCGCCGAACGTGGTCGGGCTGTCGCAGAACATCTTCGAGTGCGTCGCGAGTTCGACGTGCACCTCGAGCCCTATCACTGCTTCGTACGTGCTCACGATCGCCCCCACAGTGGAGGCGCGTCCACCGGGCCGCGCGCTTGCTCGTAGGCGTACGCCACCTTGAAGAGGAGTCCTTCGGACATCGGCGGCCCGAGCAGCTGGAGCCCCACGGGAAGCCCGTCTTCGGCAAGGCCGCACGGCAGGCTGATCGCCGCTGCGCCGGCGAGATTGCTCGGGATCGTGAAGACGTCGTTCAGGTACATGGCGAGCGGGTCGTCCGCCTTCTCGCCGATCTTGAAGGCGGTCGTCGGGCTCGTCGGCCCGAGCAGTACGTCGAAGCGCTCGTACGCCTTTTCGAAGTCGCGGATCACGAGCGTGCGGACCTGTTGCGCCTTCCCGTAGTACGCGTCGTAGTAGCCGGCCGACAACGCGTACGTCCCGAGCATGATGCGGCGCTTCACCTCATCGCCGAAACCGGCCGTACGAGAGCGCACGTTCATCTCGACGACGTCCTTCGCCTCCGGCGCGCGCAGGCCCCAACGGACGCCGTCGTAGCGCGCGAGATTGCTGGAACACTCCGCCGGCGCGATGAGGTAGTAGGCCGAGAGCGCGTACCGGAACGACGGCAAGCTGATCTCGCCGATCTCAGCGCCGAGGCTGCTCAACGATTCGATCGCAGCGCGCACGCGCTCGGTGACACCCGGTTGTACGCCTTCCCCCTCGACCCAATCGCTCACGACGCCGATCCGAAGTCCCTTGACCCCACTCTCGAGGCCCTTCACGTACGGGGGGACTTCTTCGGGGATGCTCGTCGCGTCCATGCGATCGTGGCCCGCGATCGCTTCCAAGAGGAGCGCTGCGTCTTCGACGGTGCGCGCGAAAGGGCCAACCTGATCGAGGCTAGACGCGAACGCGAGCAAGCCGTAGCGAGAGACGAGTCCGTACGTCGGCTTCACACCGACGACACCGCACAGGCTGGCCGGCTGGCGGATCGAGCCGCCGGTGTCCGTTCCGATGCCGAGAGGCGCGAAGCCTGCCGACACCGCCGCTGCGCTGCCGCCGCTCGATCCGCCGGGGACGCGCGCGAGATCCCATGGGTTGCGGCTCGGACCGTACGCGGAGTTCTCGGTGGACGAGCCCATCGCGAACTCATCGAGGTTGGCCTTGCCGACGATCGGGACCCCGGCCGCGCGCAGCTTCCTCACGACCGTGGAGTCGTAGGGCGGCACGTAGCCCTCGAGGATCTTCGATCCGGCCGTTGTCCGGACCCCGTCGACGCACAAGATGTCTTTCAACGCGAGCGGCACCCCGGCGAGCGGCCCGAGCTGCTCCCCCGCCGCGATCCTCTGGTCGACGTCGTCCGCGGTTGCGCGCGCGAGGTCCGGCGTCAGCGTCAGGAAGGCGTTGACGGAGTCGTCGAGCGCTTCGATCCGCGACAGGTGGACGTCGACGACGTCGCGCGCGCTGGTCTCCTTGCGCGCGATCATCCGGCCCAGCTCGGCCGCGGAAAGCTCCCAAACCTCGGTCACGGTTCTTCCATGATCCGCGGCACCTTGAACCGGCCTTGCTCCACCTCTGGTGCGGTCGAGAGGGCTTTCTCCTGCGAGAGGCACGGCCCGATCTCGTCCGGCCGGAACACGTTCTTCAGCGGCAGCGCGTGTGACGTCGGCGGCACGTCCTCCGTCGCGAGCGCGGTCACTTGATCCGCGTACGCAACGTCGGCTGGACGACCGCGCGCATCCTGTCGCGTCACTTCCCGTCTATCGATGCGCTGCAGAATGCGTCGGCGGAGAACATCGCGTCGATCCACGGCATCGGCGAGGTCGTCGGCACGAGCGTCGTCGACTTCTTCGGCCAGAAGGGGAACCGCGCCGTTCTGGACAAGCTGCGGAAGGCCGGCGTTCACATGGCCGATGAAGGCGTGACGCCGGTCGGCGAAGGGCCGCTTCGCGACAAGACCTTCGTGCTGACCGGGACGCTGCCGACGCTCTCGCGCGAAGAAGCGACGGCATTGATCGAGCAGGCCGGCGGCAAGGTCACCTCGTCGGTCAGCAAGAAGACCGACTACGTCCTCGCAGGCGAGTCGCCGGGCTCGAAGTACGACAAAGCCGTTGAGCTCGGCA
>VAWS01000143.1 GCA_005884515.1 Actinomycetota bacterium | reverse complement strand
CCTCCGGGTCGCGCATAACGACCCAACCGACGTCGCCTTGGCCGACATCCGCCCGGCTCGCTCCGAGCTTGAGCAGCCGCTCGACTTCCTCTTCCTGCGAGCCGAGCGGGCTCACGTCGATGTGGGCCCGGTTCTTCACGGTCTTGTTCTCAGGAACTGGGACGAACACGATCGTCGGCGCCGGCGGCGCGCCACGCATCCGCTCTTTCCACTTCGCGATCAGCTCCGGCGTCCAGCCGTCGCGCATATCCTCCGGGCCGATCTCCACGACTTCGTCGCTCTCTTCGATGATCTTGTAACCGAGCACGGCGCACCAGAATCCGGCCACGAGCTTTGGATCGTGGCAGTCAAGCACCAACTCGCTGAACCGGCTTGTCATCGGGCAGAGGGCATTATGCCCTCTGCGGTGGGTTCAGGACCGGCCGCTCGCAGCAAACCATGTCGTCCCGTTCGGACCGACGAAGACGATCGGCGCGATACAGGGGTGAGGCAAGCTCAGCCTTGCCTCGATCTCCGAAAGTCCGGACGAGGAAGCGGGAAATGGCGCTGTAGCGGTATTGACGGTCGCCGGGCTTCCGTCGGTAATCGTCAAGCAGCTCACGATCGCTTGGAAAGACGGGATCGGGTTCGTTCCTCGGCGAGCCTCCGGAACGGGCGGACCGTCGAACAGAACGAGGCCTCGCACCTCCACTTCTAGCCGCCCATTGCTCGAGAGCTCACCGGTTGCCGAGGCGATCTGCCACGGGAGTCCGCCTCCGTTGATGCCACGGATCGGGTTCGAAGCTCCCACGTATGGGCCGGTAACCGGCGTCATCGTCGTGAACTCCAGCATGGACTGATTCCGGGAGCTCGCGGCGGGACCCTGCACGAGCAACGCGACCACGGCCGCCGTCCCGATGAGAGAGCCGATGATGCGATTCATCCGGTCCTCCTTCTGCCTCGTTGACGGGACTACGGGAGGCGCGCGCGGATGGATTCCCTTGGAAAGTCGATCCTTTGGCAGGCGTTCGCACGGCTTCCTATACTGAGCTCGGTGGCCGTGCTAGGCGGGGAGCCAGCGGTGCCCTGTACTCGCAATCCGCTTCAGCGAGGCTGAATCCCTGCCCGCGGACTTCGGTCGAACGGAAGCCGCCGCAGCGAGGGTGTTGAAGGTCAGGTCCTGCGCGACGTCAGCTCGTGAACCCGGTCAGGTCCGGAAGGAAGCAGCCGTAAGCGATCACTGGCGGGTGTTGCGGGAGTGCCGGGCCGGAGCCCGGCGCGCGGTGGGCACGTGTGATCGTCGGACAACGGCAGGTGCACGGTCACCCCTACGTCTTAGAATCCGACTACATCCAGCGGCCCTTCCCGAGCGAGGCTTCAACCTGTGACATCGATCGCGCTTTACCGTCGGTACCGGCCCCAATCGTTCGAGGACGTCCTCGGCCAAGAGCACGTGACCGAGATCCTTCAGACGAGCATCCGTGAAGGACGGATCGGGCACGCCTACCTGTTCAGCGGCTCGCGCGGAACGGGGAAAACGTCGACCGCGCGCATCCTCGCGAAGGCGCTCAACTGCGAGAAGGGCCCTACACCCAACCCGTGCAACGTGTGCGACACCTGCGTGGCGATCACCGAAGGATCCTCGCTCGACGTGATCGAGATCGACGCGGCGTCGCACGGGGGCGTGGACGACGTCCGCGAGCTCCGGGAGAACGCGCTTCTGGCGCCCGCGATCGCGCGCAAGAAGATCTACATCGTCGACGAAGCGCACATGGTGTCGACTCAGGGCTGGAACGCCTTCCTGAAGACCGTCGAGGAGCCGCCCGAGCACGTGATCTTCGTCTTCGCGACGACCGAGCCGCACCGCGTGCTGCCGACGATCCTGTCGAGGTGCCAGCGGTTCGACTTCCGCCGTATCTCCTCGGCAACGATCGCCGAACACCTCGCGCGCGTCGCGAAGGAAGAAGGGATCGACGCCGACGAAGGCGCGCTGCAGCTGATCGCGCGCTCGGCCGAGGGCGGGGTTCGGGATGCGCTGTCGACGCTGGACCAGCTGGCTGCGGGCGGGTCGGTGACGGTACAGGACGCCGCGCGGTTGCTCGGGTCGTCGACCGGCGACTTGATGTTCGAGTTCGCCGACGCTTTGGCGACCGGCGACACCGGCGCCGCAGTGCAACGCATCGCGCAGCTGGTCGAGGAAGGGCACGACTTGCGCGTGTTCGCTCGACAGGTCGTCGAGCACCTGCGCGCGCTGCTGCTGACGAAGCAGGTCGCGGAGCCGGGCGATCTGATCGACGCGACCGACGAGACTCGCGCGCGCCTTGCGGCACAGGCCGACGGGTTCAGCGGCGCGAAGCTGCTGCACGCGTTGCGCGCGTTCGTCGACGCGATGAGCGAGATGCGCCAGCAAGCCGCCCCTCGTCTTAGCGTGGAACTTGCCGTCGTGCGTGTGACGATGCCGGAAGCCGACGACTCGGCCGCGTCTGCGATCGCGCGCATCGAGCGCCTGGAACGCGTGCTGGAAGTGCAGCGATCGGGTGAGCAGCCTCCCCCGGCCCCCACGAAAGCTGCTGCGCCCGAGCCTGCGCCGAAGCCCGAACCGACTCCCGCGAAAAGCACCAAGCGCGCGAAGACCACCACGAGGCCGGCGGCCGAAAAAGCCGAGGAGAAGAAAGCACCACCCGAGCCGAGCACGGCTGCGGGCTTGGTCGACCTCGAGATGCTGCGCCGCTCGTGGCCGGTTGTGCTCGAGGAAGTGCGCCAGAAGAGCCGCAAGCTGCACGCGCTCCTCGGGGATGCCGGTGTTCAGTCGTTCGACGGGCGCGTGATCACGGTCGAGGTCCGGTTCGCGATCCACGGCGACATGGTCACCGAGCAGAAGAACGCCGCGTTGATCGCAGACGCCGTGCAGTCGGTGTTCGGCATCGCGCCGGTCGTGCGTGCCGTGGTGAGCGCGCGCGCCGAAGAGCCGTCGGAAAGCCTCGACGCCATCGACGACACATCTGCTGATCCGCTCGACGTGTTGAAGTCCGGATTCGGCGACGACATCGTCGAGGAGTAGGCGTGTTCGAGGGTCCGGTTCAAGACCTGATCGACGCCCTCCGGCGGCTCCCCGGCATCGGGTCCAAGTCCGCCCAGCGGCTGGCCTTCCACCTCTTGAAGGCGCCGGCGGAGGAGGCCCACGGCTTGGCCGACGCGATCATCGCCGCGAAGCAGAAGGTCGCGATCTGTAAGACGTGCTTCAACGTGTCCGAGGGCGAGCAGTGCAACTTCTGCCGAGACCCGAAGCGCGACGCGACCCTCATCTGCGTCGTCGAAGAGCCGGGCGACATCATCGCGGTCGAGCGCACCCAAGAGTTCCGGGGCCTGTACCACGTGCTCGGCGGGCACATCTCGCCGATGGACGGGATCGGACCGGACGATCTCCGCATCCGCGAGCTGCTGCAGCGCGTGGGAACCGGCGAGGTCAAAGAGGTCATCATCTGCACGAACCCGACGGTCGAAGGCGAGGCGACGGCGATCTATTTGGCCGGCCTCATCAGGCCGCTCGACGTGCGCGTGACCCGGATCGCGAGCGGCCTGCCGGTCGGCGGGGACCTGGAGTACGCGGACGAAGTGACGCTCGGGCGCGCGCTCGAAGGCCGCCGAGACATCT
>VAWS01000045.1 GCA_005884515.1 Actinomycetota bacterium | reverse complement strand
ACGGCGATGTCGTTGCCTCCGTCGTCGTAGGTGAGGTCGCTGTGACCGACGTCGAAGATGAATCCATTCGACGGGCTGTGACCCGAGCACTCGGGTGTGCCGGCGGGGTAAACGTGCGGCGTTAGGGCGAGCGTCGTCGGATTGACGTCGAAAACCCGGTCGTGGTCGCCGACGTAGTGGACGAGCACGAACTTCGCCGACGGCGAGATCGCGACGTGATCGATCGTGCAGTCGGCTAGGCCGCAGTTCGTCTGCGCGTCGTATGCGGGACCGATCAGACCGGGCATGGGGTCCATGCGGATGACGAGGATCTTGCCCGTCGATGCGTCGCCCTCGGCCCAGTACGCGCCGTCCCGCGACGGTCCGGCCTCGGAGTCGATCGTCGTCGAGAGCGGCAACGTCCACGAGCGGAGCAGCTTGCACTGGACGATGTCGAACCATCCCATCGTCGTCCCGTCCCGGAATTCGCGCACGTGCGGGAGAACGGGCGACCAGCGATCGTCGTAGACCGAGTAGTTGGAGCACGGCTTCATCGCGGGCCGATACGTGTTGCCGTCCAGGATCACGTGCGACGGTGAGCCGCCCGACTGGTTCTGGAGCCACAACAGCGATCCGTCCGCGTTCCAGGCTTGATCATCGTTGTAGTGCTGGCGCACGTCCGATCCCCAGACCCCGGAGGTGCCGTCGGCATTCAGGAATGAGGTGCCCGCATTGCCCACGATCCGCGTCACGGTGGTGTCGAAGTTCGGATCGGTGAAGCTGCTGAGGTAGCCGGGCTTGCCCACCGACGGGTCGCTGAAGATCGACCACGCGTTCGTGACGAGAGAACCCGAAGGGCTGCCCGACGGCGAAGGGCTGCTCGACGGGCTGCTCGACGGTGAAGGGCTATCCGACGGAGAAGGGCTATCCGACGGAGAAATCGAAGGAGAGGGCGAGTCGGAAGTCGACGGCGACGGCGACGGCGGCGGCAAGACAACTACGTTTAGGTGCGGGCTCCGTTTGCCCTCGCGCGCCGAGAAGCTGATCGAGGAGCTCGACATGTCCTGGATGCCGAAGGTGTACGAGCCGCCGCTTTGCACGAATCGGGAGACGTCGATCGCGGACCATCGCATCGCGCGCACCGAGCCGGAGCGCACGTACGTCCTCTTCATGGCCGGACGGGTCCGGTAGGTCACCCTCCGTTCGCTCCAGGAACCGGTCGCGGGGTGAACCGAAACCCCCCTGGAGTTGGTCGTCCAGGAGTAGAGGTAGAGCGTTGCCTTTGAGATCGAGCCCGAGGGCACGTTGAACCGAAGGAAGGCGTACCTCGTCGGCCAGCTCGCGCGGGTGTAGAGGGTCTGATTCTTCCCGTAGTTGGAGACGGGCGACCACGACGAGCCGAACGAGTCGCCCGCGGGGTTGATCGTCATCGATTGCGGAGACGACGACGCCATCATCATCGGGACGAGGGGCAGGGCGAGCAGCCCTGCTGCAGACGCTAGTCCGACACGTTTAAGCCACCGATCGCCCATCGCTACCTCTCCAATCGCGAGGGCTTCGTGGCCGTGGTCGGCGGGAGAAATGGGCACCAGCGTCCCGGCGCACGCGACAAGCGGCAGCGGAGACGGGGTAACCCCACGAAGTCCTCTCCCCACGGATCGGCCGGACCCCGGACGCCGGTCAAATGACCGACAAAGGGGGAAGGACCGAACCGTTCCCACCTGTCATTCGGCCTCGAGGGGTCGGGCCTTGACACTCTGCGTGGTTAAATCTTTCACTCAAAGTGGTGCGATGGGGGGCGAGCCGGGCGTCGAATTTGGCCGAGCTCCTCTCTTGTGGCCCATTGCGGAAGAGGACCGGCCGCCGGTTCAGCCCGGCGTTACACTCACAGGCAGAGAAGCATGAAACGGTGGGCGATTTGGGGGGCGATTCTCGCCGCGGGGCTCGGGCTTGGGGCCGCCCGCCCGGCGCTCGGGCAGACCGCGCAACCCCAGGTCATCGTCGTCTCTCTGACCGGAACGGTCGACCCCCTGTCCGCCCGCTACGTGGAGCGGGGCCTCCGGACGGGCGTGAACGAGAAGGCAGCGGCCGTCCTGATCCGGATCGACACGCCGGGCGGTCTCGACTCGTCCATGCGCTCGATCATCACGGCCATATCGACGACGACGAGCGTCCCTGTGGTCTGCTGGGCCGGCCCGAGCGGCGCGCGCGCTGCCTCGGCCGGCGCAATCATCATGCTCGGCTGTCCGGTCGCGGCGATGGCGCCGGGCACCAACATCGGCGCCGCTCACCCGGTCGGCTACAGCGGAGCGATCGAGGCTGCCAAGGTGACGAACGACGCGGCCGCATTTGCGCGCGCGCTCGCGCAAGCCCACAACCGCAGCGCAGACGTCGCGGAGAAGATGGTGCGCCAGTCGATCAGCCTGAGCGCCGAGGAAGCCTTGCAACAGAAGGTGATCGATTTCATCGCGCCGACGCAGAGCTCCGTATTCGCCTACCTGAGCGGGCACACCGTCAACGGCGTGTCGGTGAGCGAGTCGCAGCCGATCTTCCAGCCGGTGGGCATGACGTTCATCGAGGCGCTGCTCCACGGGGCCGTCGACCCGAACATCGCATTCATCTTGTTCTTGCTCGGCCTCGTCGGGATCATCTTCGAGATCCTGCACCCCGGTATACGGCTCCCCGGGGTGCTCGGAGTGCTTGCGTTCCTCGTGTCGCTGGTCTTGCTCGGTCTGCTCCCCGTCAACATCGCGGGCGTCGTCCTGCTTGTGGCTGGGGTGATCTTCCTCGCCTTCGAGGTGCATCTGCACACGTTCGGTGCTGCCGCGACCCTGGGGATCGCATTACTGGTTCTCGGAGGTCTGTTCCTCTTCAACTCGTCCGTCCCGAACGCCCAGGTCTCGAAGTGGCTCGTCATCGGCATGGCGGTCGCGCTGGGAGCGTTCTTCACCCTCGTCGTGCGCGCCGTGGTGCAGTCGCGCAAGCAACTTCCGTCGCCGGCCAAGCTCCACGACATCGTCGGCACCGAGGCGGTCGTGGTGCGCGCGCTTGACCCGAGCGGTGTTGTGCGCGCGCGAGGGGAGCAATGGAGCGCTCATGCGGCGGCGGGACCCGTTCCTGAAGGCGTGCGAGTACGCGTGACGGGGGTGCAGGGTCTGATGCTCGAGGTCGAGCCGCTCGAAGTGTCACAGGTCAACCAATCAGAAGGAGAAGTTCGATGACCGCTTTGATCGTCCTCGGAGCAATCCTGTTCTTCGTGGTCTTCATCCTCTTGCCGCTGTCGATAAAGATCGTTCGCGAGTTCCAGCGGCTCGTCATATTCCGCTTGGGTCGCTCCATCGGTTCGAAAGGGCCCGGGATCGTGTTCCTCTGGCCGATAATCGACCGGCCGCAGTGGGTCGACCTCCGGGAGTTCTATCTCGAGATCCCACACCAAACGTCGATCACGAAGGACAACGCTCCCATCTCGATCGACTTCATCACGTTCTACAAAGTCTTCGATCCGGTGATGAGCGTCATCGCGATCCAGGACTTCGCCGGCGCGGCGCTCAACATCGCCGCGACAACGCTTCGTTCGGTCGTCGGTGACATCAGCTTGGACGATGTGCTCGCAAAACGGGAGGAGATCAACCAGATCTTGCGCGCGAAGCTCGACGAGATCACTGAACGTTGGGGTGTGAAGGTCACGAATGTCGAGATCCGCGAGATCATCCCGCCGCCCGCCGTCCAAGAGGCGATGACGCGTCAGATGTCGGCCGAACGAAGCAGGCGCGCCGTCGTTACTGAAGCCGACGGGACGAAGGAAGCAGCAGTCACGGTGGCCGAAGGCGACAAGCAGGCAAACATCTTGAAGGCCGAAGGTCAGAGGCAAGCCGCCATCCTGACCGCCGAAGGCTTCGCGCTGGCGCTCAAGACGGTGTTCGAGGCAGCGAAGGGAGTCGATGCAAAAACGATGGGTCTTCAGTACCTGGAAGCGCTGAAGGTGCTTGGCGCATCCCCGTCGACGAAGTTCGTATTGCCGCTCGAGTTCACCGGCCTGCTGAAGGGGATCGGCGGCTTCGCAGATCAGGCTTTCAGCGCGGATGGCGGGAACGGGAAAGCAGAAACGCCCACTTAATCGCGCGCAGCGCCGTACGCGCGCGCGGGCACGATCTCGATGATCAAGCGCTGATCTCTCATCATCGCGCGGTCGTAGTCGTCCCAGTCGGGATGCTCGCCGCGCGCGGTGCGGTAGTAAGTGCGGAGCCGCTCGAGCACATCGTCCCCGTCGTGGATACGCGCGGTCCCTTCAACGGTCACCCATTCGCCGATCCCGCTCGAGAACGCGACCCGCGGATCGCGCCGGATGTTCTTCACCTTTACGAGCGGCTTTCTCGACGAGATCCAGAGGGCGCCGTCTACGACCGACGCGAAGACGACGGAGAGATGTGGCCGGCCATCGGAGAACAGCGTCGCGAGCGTCCCTGCGCCGTGCTTTCGGACGTGTTCGAGCGCCTGCTCGATGTCCATATCTTCACAGTACTCCGCGAGCTTCCCGCTATGATTCCGCGACGTGGTCGATTCCTTGGACACCATCGTCAACCTCGCCAAACGCAGAGGGCTGATCTTTCCGTCGTCCGAGATCTACGGCGGGTTGCGCTCGACGTGGGACTATGGGCCGATCGGCGTCGAGCTCAAGCGAAACGTCAAGAACGCGTGGTGGCGCCACATGGTGCAGCTGCGCGACGACGTCGTCGGGCTCGATGCGGCGATCCTCATGGCACCGAAGGTCTGGGAAGCGAGCGGCCACGTCGAGACCTTCAACGATCCCCTGGTGGAGTGCTTGAATTGCCATCAGCGTTTCCGTGCCGATCACTTGCCCGAGTCGGGCGCGTGCCCGAACTGCGGCAACAAGACGTTCACCGACCCGCGCAACTTCAACCTGATGTTCAAGACCTACATGGGTCCGGTGGAAGATGCGTCGGCTGCCGTGTGGCTGAGGCCCGAGACCGCGCAGGGGATCTTCGTCAACTTCGGCACCGTGCAGCAGACGACCCGCAAGAAGATCCCATTCGGGATCGCCCAGGTGGGCAAGAGCTTCCGGAACGAGATCACGCCTGGGAACTTCATCTACCGCACGCGCGAGTTCGAGCAGATGGAGATGGAGTTCTTCTGCGAGCCGGGGACAGATGAGAAATGGCACCAGTATTGGATCGACGAGCGGCTTGCCTGGTACAAGCGGTACGGGATCAAAGATGAGAACCTGCGTCTGCGCGAGCACGACCAGGACGAGCTCTCGCACTACTCGAAGCGAACCGTCGACATCGAATACGCATTCCCGTTTACCGACTGGGGTGAGCTCGAGGGGATCGCCAACCGGACCGACTTCGACCTGAGTCAGCACCAGAAGTTCTCGGGCGAGGATCTCACGTACTTCGATCAAGAGAAGAACGTTCGCTATCTGCCCTACGTGGTCGAGCCGGCAGCCGGCGCCGACCGCGCGACGCTTGCATTCTTGATCGACGCGTACACGGAAGAGACCGCGCGCTCGGCGAAGGGTGAAGAAGAGAAGCGAGTCGTGCTGAAGCTGCACCACGCGCTGGCGCCGTACAAAGCTGCGGTGCTGCCGCTCTCGCGGAACGAGCGGCTGGTGCCGACCGCGCGCGAGGTGGCGGCGTCGCTCCGGCCGTTGTGGATGATCGACTACGACGACGCAGGCTCGATCGGCCGCCGCTACCGGCGTCAGGACGAGATCGGCACGCCGTACTGCGTCACGGTCGACTTCGATTCCCTGGACGATCACGCGGCGACCGTTCGCGACCGCGATTCGATGACGCAAGACCGGATTCCGATCCCGGACCTCGTCGGCTACTTGGAGCAGCGACTGACTGAGGCATGAAGCGCGCGGCACCCGACGCGCGAGTGGCCCCAGGGGACCTCTCCATCCGTGTCGGCTGTGGGCGTGAATAAGGCGCTTCTTTGCCGACATGATGAACTCTGGATCGGGCGCCCTCCCGGGGCCCAAGGGTTCGAGAGAGTGAGTGCTCGCAGCTTGGGCTAGGCTTTTAGCCGACCTCGTCTCGAAAGATCGGTGATCTAATCATGGCCTCCAGGAAGACCGCTTCGAAGAAGCGCGCGCCCGCGCGCAAGCGCTCCGCCCGTTCGGCGCCTACGCGCTCGGCCGCAACGAAGAAGCCCGCGCGCGCCCGCAAAGGCAAGTTCGTCTACGACTTCAGCGAAGGCAACCGGAACATGAAGGACCTTCTCGGCGGAAAGGGCGCCAACCTCGCCGAGATGACGAACATCGGCCTCCCCGTCCCACCGGGGTTCACGATCACCACCGAAGCGTGTCGCGCCTACATGCAAACCGGCGACGTTCCGGACGGGCTGCTCGGCGAAACGGAGCGGCACCTCAAAGCCCTGGAGCGCGAGATGGGCCGCAAGCTCGGCGACCCGGACGACCCGCTGCTCGTCAGCGTCCGGTCCGGCGCCAAGTTCTCGATGCCGGGGATGATGGATACAGTCCTCAATCTCGGGCTGAACGACCAAAGTGTTCACGGGCTCGCGCGCCAGGCGAAGAACGATCGCTTCGCGTTCGATTCATACCGACGCTTCATCCAGATGTTCGGCCGGATCGTCATGGGCGCCCCCGGCGACAAGTTCGAAGAAGCCATCGACCAGGTCAAGGCGCTCCGTAACGTCCAAGCCGATACCGATCTGACTGCGATCGACCTGAAGGAGCTCGTCGAGGAGTTCCGGCGGATCGTGAAGGAAGAGACGGGCCGCGAGTTCCCGCAGGACCCGCGCGAGCAGATGCGCTACGCGATCCGCGCCGTGTTCGACTCGTGGAACGGCGATCGCGCGCGCCTGTACCGCAAGCAGGAGAAGATCTCGGACGACCTCGGCACCGCGGTGAACATCGTCGCGATGGTGTTCGGGAACCTCGGCGACGACTCCGGCACCGGCGTCGCCTTCACGCGCAACCCCGCGACGGGGGAGAAGGGCCTCTACGGCGACTACCTGCCGAACGCGCAAGGGGAAGACGTCGTCGCCGGCATCCGCAACACGCTGCCGTTGCAAGAGCTCGAACGCATCAACGCAAAAGCGTTCAAGCAGCTGCTCAAGATCATGAGCACCCTCGAGCGCCACTACCGCGACATGTGCGACATCGAGTTCACGATCGAGCGCGGCAAGCTCTGGATGCTGCAGACGCGCGTGGGGAAGCGCACCGCCGCAGCCGCCGTGAAGATCGCCGTCGACATGGTCGGCGAGCGGCTGATCGACCGCACGGAGGCGATCCGCCGCGTGACGCCCGAGCAGGTCGACCAGTTGCTGCACCCGCAGGTCGACGAGAACGCGCGCGACCTCAAAGAGATCGGCAAAGGCATGAATGCATCGCCGGGAGCAGCGGTCGGCGTGGCGGTCTTCGACTCGGACCGCGCCGAGGCGCGCGCGAACGCGGGAGAGAAGGTCATCCTCGTGCGTCGCGAGACGAACCCCGACGACCTCAACGGCATGATCGCCGCGCAAGGCATCCTCACGAGCCGGGGGGGGAAGACGTCGCACGCGGCCGTGGTCGCGCGCGGGATGGGCAAGCCGTGCGTGTGCGGCGCCGACGCGCTCGACGTCGACCTGAGCGCGCGCCGGTTCAGCGCCGGCGACGTCGTCGTGAACGAAGGCGACCTGATCTCGATCGACGGGACGACGGGGAAGGTGTTCCTCGGCGAGGTGCCGCTGAAGGAGCCGGAGGTCTCCGGCGAGTTCGCCACGATCCTCGAGTGGGCCGACAAGGTTCGCCGTCTCAAAGTGCGTGCCAACGCCGACACGCCCGAAGACGCGCGCCGCGCGCGTGAGTTCGGCGCCCAAGGCATCGGCCTCGCGCGCACCGAGCACATGTTCCTCGGCGACCGCAGGCCGCTCGTCGAAAAGCTTATCTTGGCGGCGACCGAAGCGGACGAGCAGGCCGCGCTCGACGCACTGCTGCCGCTCCAGCGCGAGGACTTCTACGGGATCCTCGCCGCGATGGACGGGTTGCCGGTGACGATCAGGCTGCTCGACCCGCCGCTGCACGAGTTCCTGCCCGATCTGGTCGAGCTTTCAAAGGAGGTCGCCGTCGCCGGGCGCAAGGTGGACCCGGCGCGCGTCCAAGTCTTGCGTGCGGTCGAGCGACTGCACGAGCAGAACCCGATGCTCGGGATGCGCGGCGTGCGCCTCGGGATGATGAAGCCCGGCCTCTACAACATGCAGGTGCGCGCGATCATGGAGGCGGCGTGCCGCCTGAAGGGCGAGGGCAAGAACCCCGGCGTTGAGATCATGATCCCGCTCGTCGGGATCGAAGAGGAGATCCGGCGCTCGCGCGCAGAGGCCGACCGGGTCGCGCGCGAGGTGATCAAGGAGACCAAGGTCAAGGTCAAGTACCTGATCGGGACCATGATCGAGGTCCCGCGCGCGACGACGATCGCCGACAAGATCGCCGAGCATGCGGAGTTCTTCAGCTTCGGCACCAACGACCTGACGCAGATGACCTTCGGCTTCAGCCGCGACGACGTCGCCAAGATCCTGGACGTGTACGTGACCCACGGGCTGCTCAAAGTGGATCCGTTCACGACGTTGGACCGCGAAGGGGTCGGCTCGCTGATGCGACTGGCCGTCGAGAAGGGGCGCGCGGTGCGGCCGAGCCTCCACCTCGGCATCTGTGGGGAGCACGGCGGCGACCCCTCATCGGTCGAGTTCTGCCACGAGCTCGGATTGGACTACGTGAGCGCGTCGCCGTTCCGCGTCCCGATCGCGCGCCTGGCAGCGGCGCACGCGGCTCTCGGCTCGGTGGAAGCGGCTTCCAAGTAGGCAGCGCCTCTAAGTAAGAAAAACCCAGGTCACGGCCTGCGCGCAGGATAGTCGTGCTTCCACCGGGAAGAGGTTCGCGTATGTCACTATCGCGCGTATGGCGGATGGCTATGTCGTGGCCCGTGATGTACCTTCTGCCCGGCTCAACCCCGAGCCCCTTCCCGTCGAATCAAATCATCGAGGATCCACAACGCGAGGAGTGAGATGAAAGCCGGCCGATTCCAGGGGCTCCGTACGCTGTTCGGCAGGCGTGACTTCGCCAAGCTCTGCATCGCGCAGGTCTTCGGAGGGATGGGAGAGTTCCTCGCCACCCTCGCCCTTATCGGGTTCGTGTACGACCGCACCCACTCGGCGTTCCTCAGCGGCGTCGTCCTCGCGTCGCGGATCCTCCCCGCTGCGCTCATCGGCTCAGTTCTCAGCGCGTTCGTGGACCGGTTCGATCGCCGAAAGGTTCTCATCTTCTGCACGTTCGGGCGCGCGACGATCTACGGGATCCTGCCGCTCGTCGGCGGAGTCGCGCCCGTCCTCGCGCTGGCGCTGCTCGCCGAGGTCGGCACACTCGGGTACATGGCGGCGCGCGACGCGACCCTTCCGCGGCTCGTCCCGGAGGAGTCGCTGCCGACCGCGAACGCTCTGTCCTTGATCACCGCGTTCGGCTCGATGCCGCTCGGGTGGGTCGCGTACACCCTGCTGACGATGATCACGACCAAGCTCGGCCACCCGGGCCAGGCCATCCCGTTCATCGCGGCCGCCGTGATGCTGTACACGGCTACGTTCCTGATCGGGAAGATCGCGTCGGCCGCCGGCGTCGCCGCCACGCCCGAGCCTGCGCACGGCAAGAGCCCGCGCCTCGCGAAGGGCGCGCTGCGCGCGGTCATCGCGGCCGACCCGGTCCTGAAGAAAGTCGTCATCGGCGGCGCGATCATGGCGTGCTGCGGCGGCTCGCTCATAACGCTCGGCATCTCGTACGTCCGGGGCACCCTGCACGCCAGCAACGCGGCGTACGGTGGGTTGATGGTCGCGTTCTGCTTCGGTGCCGTCACCGGCGTCATCGCGCTGCAGCGCGCGCGCAAGCACATGACGCGCGTCTTCCACCTCGGGGGCGGCACGATGGGGGTCATCCTCATCGCGATGGCGGTCTTCCCGTCGACCGTCGCAGCGTTCTTCATGGCCTACCTGTTCGGCTCTGCCGTGGTCGCTGCCATGCTCGGCCTCATCACGATCCTCCAAGAGCGCGTGCACGATGCAGTTCGCGGCCGGATGTTCACGCTCGCGCACTCGTCGCTCCGCGTCGGCGCGGTGGCCGTCGGGCTGCTCGCAGCGTGGGGAGCCAAGATGCTCGGCACCGGTCACGTCGTGTGGACGATGGACGGCACACAGGTCGTGTTCTGCGCGACCGGCGTAACGCTGTTCGTCGCCGCGGCATGGCTCCTCGGCGGGCGCGTGCGGCCCGCCGTTGCAGCCGCCGCCTGACGCGACGCGCTTCGGAAGCTTTTCCCACCCTTGACCTGCGCGAACGCGCGCTCCTACCCTGAGGTTCCTTCCTTCTTGTCCAGCGTGCGCGGATGTTGGTGTCGGCGCGCGCCCTTACGCTTAACGGGGGGCCGGTCTGGCCCGGAGGACGTCGTTGGGGAACACGATCAGCGAAGAAACAGAACGCATCGAGCGACAGATCCTTGCTCCCTACGCGACGCTCGCGGCCGAGTCCAAGGGACGCGAGCGCGAAGAGATCCGCGATGAGCTTCGCACCGCGTTCCAGCGCGACCGCGATCGCATCATCCACTGCACGTCTTTCCGCCGCCTGAAGCACAAGACGCAAGTCTTCCCGCAGATCTTCGGCGAAGCGGAGGGGCGCGCAACGATCGGAGACCACTTCACGGTACGCATGACGCACACGCTCGAGGTCCAACAGATCGCACGGACGATCGCGCGCGCGCTGCGCCTGAACGAGGACCTGACCGAAGCGGTCGCACTCGGGCACGACCTCGGCCACACGCCGTTCGGTCACGTGGGTGAGGGCGTGCTATCGAAGCTGATCGGGACGAAGTTCCATCGTGCCGAGCAGTCCCTGCGGATCGTCGAGGTGCTCGAGAACGACGGCCGCGGGTTGAACCTGACGTGGGAGGTGCGCGACGGCATCGTCGGGCACTCGTGGGCGCTGCCCTCGCCGGCGACCCTTGAGGCGTGGGTCGTTCGGTTCGCCGATCGCATCGCCTACCTCAACCACGACCTGACCGACGCGATGCGTGCGGGGGTCGTGGGGTTGGACGACGTGCCCGAGCCGGTCCTGCGGACGCTCGGCCGCACGCACTCCGAGCGGATCAATACGCTCGTGATGGGCGTCGTCGAAGCCAGTGCGGGGCGCGACGTCGTCGAGATGGCGCCGGACGCGTTCGAAGCGATGGATCAGCTCCGGCGCTTCATGTTCAAGAACGTGTATCTGTCCGACGTCGCCACGACCGATCGGGAAGAGGCGACCGCCGTCATCCGGTCGCTGTTCGCGCACTATGTGGGAACGCCGACGGCGATGCCCGAGATGTACCAGACGATCCCCGGCGACGCGCGCACGCGCGCGGCCGACTACGTTGCCGGCATGACCGACAGCTACGCGTTCAAGCTCTTCCGGGAGCTCCCGAAGTGAGGACGGCCGGACGCATCCGCGACACCGACCTCGAAGAGGTCCGCCGGCGCGCGAACCTTTCGGCTGCGGCGAGGGCGGCGACACGATCAGGCTCATCGAGAAGATCGAGAACCTGTCTTTCGTGGAAGCGATTGAGCGGCTCGCGCAAATGACCGGCGTCGATCTCCATTACGAGCAGCTTTCCGACGCCGACCGCGCAGCCCATCGCCGCCGCGCGCGCCTCGTGGATGCGCACCGCGAAGCCGCGGCTTATTACCACGAGACGCTGAAGCGCGCGTCGGAAGCGTCCGACGCGCGCGCGTACCTCCTGCAGCAACGCGGTTTTTCGAAAGAGACGCTCGAGCAGTTCCAGGTCGGCTTCTCGCTCCCGAAGTGGGACGCGCTGGTTACCCACCTCAAGGGGAAAGGGTTCGCCGAGCAAGAGATCGCCGACGCGGGGCTGGGCGCGCGCCGTCAGGACGGCGGCCTGGTCGACCGCTTCCGCGGGCGCGTGATGTTCCCGATCCAGGACCTGACCGGCGGCCCGGTCGCGTTCGGCGCGCGCAAGATGGGCAACGAGGACGGGCCGAAGTACCTGAACTCGGCCGAGAGCCCGATCTACAAGAAGTCCCAGGTGCTCTACGCGCTGAACCGCGCGAAGGGCGAGATCGTGAAGACGGGTCGCGGCCTGATCGTCGAGGGCTACACCGACGTGATCGCGCTCCACCAGGCCGGGATCCAGACGGCCGTGGCGACGTGCGGAACGGCCCTCGGGCTCGAGCACCTGCGCGCGCTCCAGCGCTTCACGCAGGACGTCGTTTTGTCCCTCGACGCGGACGAGGCCGGCGGCCTCGCGGCGGAGCGCACGTACGACCAGATGATCGGCGATGCCCAGCAGATGGGCGTCACGCTTCGCGTCGTCGTGATGCCGCCGGGGGACGACCCCGCCGACTCGGTGGCCAAGACCGGGGCCGAGGGGTTCCACGCGCTTGTCGAGAAGGCCGTCCCCCTCCTCGAGTTCGTGCTCAAGAGGGAGGCCGCGCGGTATTCGGTCGGCGACGCCGAGGTGCAGGCGCGCGCGCTGACGTCGGGGCTCCGGCTGCTCGCGAAAACGGACAACAGCGTCATCAGGAGAGAGGCGGGGCGGCTGTTCTCGGGATGGATCAGGGTCGACCCAGACATCATCTTCGTGGAGTTGGAGAAGACCATGCGCACCGGAACCACGAGCCGTTCGGGCACCGGCACGATCCTTCGCAGAGCGAGCGGTCAGGTACGCCTGGAGCGTGAGGCACTACGCCTTGCGTTGCAGCAACAGCGGGTAGTGAAGGCGCGCATGGAAGACGTCTCCACCGACTTCTTTTCGGTTCCCGCGCATCGGACGATCTGGGCGGCCTTGCTAAAGGGCACGGACCCGGCTCTTCTCGCAGAAACACTGGAAGACGACGACGCGCGCCGCATCGCGACGCAGCTCGCGGTCGAGCCGGTACCCCTCGACGGCGACATCGACGACGAAGCTGTTGAGCGTTTAGCTATCGCGGTTTTCTCTCGGCTGAAAGAGTTCGTGCTTTCTAGGGAGATTGAACAATTGACGCCGCAGCTTCAGCGGTTGAATCCTGTAGAGAACCCAAAAGAACACGACGAGCTTTTCGCGAGGCTCCTCGAACTGCAACGGCAAAAACGTGAGCTGACCCAGATGGGGGAGGGGGACGAGTAACGATGGCGTTGTTCGTTTCACAAGACATGACGCCCGAGCAGCTTGACGCGGTCTACGTCACGTTGCAGCAAGCCGGCATCGAGATCGTCGAGGAAGACGAAGACGAAGAGCCGGTCTTCGACTTCGAGCCCGAGGTGGTCGTCGAGACCGCTCCGGTCGAGGACGCGCCGTCGCCGACGGCCGACCCCGTTCGGATGTACCTCAAGACGATCGGCAAGGTGCCGCTCCTCACTGCCGAAGACGAAGTCATGCTGGCGAAGAAGGTCGAAGCCGGTCTCGAAGCCGAAGAGCAGATGGCGCGCAACATCCGCCCGACGAACGAACGCCTGCACGACATGCTCGTGAAGGCCGCGCTGATGCGGGACGTCACGCGGCTGGAATTGGCCGAGCGGCCCTCGCCCGAGTTAATACGCGAGCTCCTCCACCGCGTCGAGCGGGAAGGGCAGCTCGCGCGCAAACGCCTGATCGAGTCCAACCTTCGCCTCGTCGTGTCGATCGCGAAGCGGTACGTCGGGCGCGGCATGCTCTTCTTGGATCTGATCCAAGAAGGGAACCTCGGTTTGATCCGCGCAGTGGAGAAGTTCGATTACTCGAAGGGCTACAAGTTCTCGACGTACGCCACGTGGTGGATACGTCAGGCGATCACGCGCGCGATCGCCGACCAAGCTCGCACGATCCGCATCCCGGTGCACATGGTGGAGACGATCAACAAGCTGCTCCGCGTGCAGCGTCAGCTGATGCAGGACTTGAACCGGGAGCCGCTGCCGGAAGAAGTCGCGCGCGAGATGGACATCACGCCGGACAAGGTGCGCGAGATCCAGAAGATCAGCCAAGAGCCGGTTTCGCTCGAGACGCCGATCGGCGAGGAAGACGACTCGCACCTCGGTGACTTCATCGAAGACGCCGAAGCGATCGTCCCCGTCGACGCCGCGAGCTTCATCCTGCTGCAAGAGCAGCTCGACGGCGTGATGGAGTCGCTGACCGACCGCGAGCGCAAGGTGATCGAGCTTCGCTTCGGCATCGCCGACGGGCACCTGCGGACCCTCGAAGAAGTCGGCAAGGAGTTCGGGGTGACGCGGGAACGGATCCGTCAGATCGAGTCGAAGACGCTGTCGAAGCTGCGTCATCCTTCTCGGTCGCAGAAGCTCCGGGACTACCTGGAATAGAAACAGGCGGCCGGTTGACCGACCGCCTGTTCGGCGTGTGTGGCGCCGCCTTAGAACGACGAGACGCGCGCCCCGAGTGCCTCATCAGACGGGTCGCACTCCTCTGGGAGCTCGACGATCTCCGCCTGCTTGGATTCGGGAAGGAAGCTGATCACTTTCTTGATGATGTCGACCGTAACTGCCTCGCCCCAGCGCACGAATCTGCCAATCTCGTTTTCCATGTCCCCTATGACCTCGCTCGAACGGCGGGCGTTACCGTTCTCCCCTCGACTCACCCGACCCATCGACAGTACCTACCTACCGACGGGTAGGTAAGCGATACCGGCGGGTAAGTTGGTCTTCCTCGTTAAGAATCCGTCACAGGATTCTTTAACTAATGAGTAACCCCCCGCGTACCAGCGGCTTTCTACTCTCCATCTCGCCGGCAACCCCGCCGGCGGTGATGACTGCGTGATCGAGACCGATCAAGTTCTAGCGGACGCGCGGTCGCCTTCCCTGGGGGGCGGGCGCCCCGTGCCCGTTTCGCTCGGGATCGGACGGCTCGCGTGGCGGGGTCGCAGGCCCGCTCTGGTCCTCGCCGGTCTCGTTATCATCATCGTCGGGTGCTTCGGTGCGTACCGGTACGCGCGCTCGTACTGGGTGTACCGCGGGTTCCCACCCCCTTCGGAACCGGCGTTCGTCCAGACCGTTTCCAAGAAAGGCCGCCCGACCCATCGGGTGGTCGTGCTCCGAGGGACGATCCTGAAGACGAACGTCTGGAGCACCTCGCTCGGCGGCAAATGGATCTCGACCTACGTCTTCTTGCCGCCCGGGTACTCCGATCACCCTCAGCGCCGCTATCCAGTCCTGTACTTCCTCCACGGCCTCCACAGCGCGGGGTTCACCTACCTCACCGTCCTCGGCGGGGCCGTCGACGAGGACGTCTTGGTGGCCGAGCAGCGTATGAAGCCGATGATCGTCGTCATCCCGTCCGGGCCGTGGCGGTCGGACACCGAGTGGGCGGACACGGCGCGCTTCGGGAAGTGGGACACCTTCGTCGCGCGCGACCTCGTCGATGCGATCGACGCGCGCTTCCGTACGATCCCCGCTTCCGACGGGCGGGTCATCGCCGGCCTGTCCGAGGGCGGCTACGGCGCGCTCAACATCGGGATCCACCATCCGCGGATCTTCGGCGTGATCGAGAGCTGGTCGGGTTACACGGTCGCCGACCCTTCCTCGGGGCTGTTCGGGACGGACGGGCAGACGCTGGCTCAGAACAGCCCGCTCTACCTGCTCCCGTCGGTCCCGGGGACGTTACGCGAGCATCACGTGTTCATCTACTTCTACATCGGCACGCTCGACCCGTTCTTCGGCCAGAACGTCGCGTTTGCGAACGAGCTGACGAGGTTTGGGATCGATCACCGGTTCTTCGACGAGGACACGGGACACCTGTGGAGGCTCTGGCGCCGGCAGATGGTTCCCTCGCTTCTTGTGGCTTCCGAGCACGTGAGCGATGCGGTCGCTTAAGCGCGTGCTCAAGGCCGTGGCGTGCGCGCTGACGGCGCTGCTTCTGGTCGTCGCCGGTATCGGGCTGTCGTTCTGGTTGCGCGGTCCGACCGCGTCGTGGCCGGGCCCGAAGGTGGTCGACGCCCTTCCCCTCGGCGAGCTTCCCCATTTCGACCGGATCCCGCTGATCGTCTTCGTGCTCGTATGGATCGTGATCGCGCTCGCGCTCGGAGCGCTTGTGCGGCGCGCGCGCCTCGAGCGTCTCACCGCCGCGGCGCTGCTGACGCTCGGTGTCGGGTTGGTGCTGTACCTCATCGACGTCCTGTCGCTGTATCTCGTGCGGCAGCTCTCGGCGCACTCCGCGCTGGCCGCAGCGGCCAAGGTGCGAGCCGTTTACCCGCCCGCGATCCTCGCCGGGATCGCCGGTGCGCTCTTCGGCCGCCCGCGCCGGGAGTCGGGCCGCGGGCCTCTGTTGCTTGCCACGCTGGTCGGCGCCGTCGGGGTGCTCGGCGTGCTGTCGGCGGCGACTCCCGCAGAGCAGTCGCGGCTCGACCTGCTCCACCGCTACACGCCCGCGATCTTTCCGCCGCTCGCGACCGCCGCAGTCGCGGCGGCTGGGCTCGTTCTGATCTTGTGCGCGCGCGGGCTCGCGCGACGGAAACACCGCGCTTGGGTGGTTGCCGTCGCCCTTCTCGGCGCGTCGGCCGTCTTCCATCTGCTGAAAGGGCTCGACCTCGAGGAGGCGATGTTCGTCGCGCTCGTGACGGTCACTCTTGTTGCCGCCCGTCACGAATTCGATCGCGCCGGTGATCCGGCTAGCGGCGCGCGCGCTCTCTCGCGCCTGGTTGTCTTTGCTTCCGCCAACTACGTGTACGGCGTCATCGCTCTTGCCATCCGGCACATCGTGCATCCGCATCACTCGTTCTCGCTCGGGCGCGCGCTGGCGATCACGACGCGCGCGCTTGTATCGCTGCACATCCCGGCGAGCGAGCGGATGAGCGAGTGGTTCCCGCTCTCGCTGTCTTTCGTTGCGATCGCCGGCGTCGTTGCGGTCGCGACGGCATGGTTCGCGCCGTGGCGGTTCCTCGCGTGGCCGAACGGCGCCCAGCGTGTGCGTGCGCGCGCAGTCGTCCACCGCTGGGGGACCGACGCGCTCGCGCCGTTCACCCTGCGCAGTGACAAGTCGTTCTTCTTCGACGGCGTGCACGACTCGTTCCTCGCGTACCGCGTTGTCGGTGGCGTTGCGTTCGTGTCGGGAGACCCCATTGGTCCCCCGGACGAACTGCCGGGTCTCATGGGCGCGTTCCTCGATTTCGCCGGCGCGCGCGACTGGCAAGTCGCCCTGCTCGGGGCCACGGATCGTCACCTCTCCGTGTATCGCGGGTTGGGTTTGCGGGCGCTGTACTGGGGGGACGAAGCCGTGATCGACTCGGCGTCGTTTTCGCTCGAGGGTCGCGTGATCCGAAAGACGCGCCAATCGGTGCACCGTTTGGAGCGCGCCGGCTTCACGGCCGAGGTCATGTGGGCGGGGAGCGTTCCGCGCGCGCTCGCCGAACGGCTGCTCGAGATGCAAGATGCGTGGCTGGGCGACAAGGCCCAGCGCGGCGGAACGATGTCGATGGACGAGCTGTTCCATCTCCGCGGCCCGCCGAACGGTTTCAACGAGTGGCTCATCGTGCGCGCCGTCGAGTGGGCGCGCGCGAACGGCTTCGAGCACCTCTCGCTGAACTTCGCTCCGTTCGCGCGCCTCTTCGCCGACGCGGAGGCGACCGGGATGTGTCGTCTCAGGCGCGAGCTCCTGCTCGTCGTCAAGTCTCGCCTCAAGCTCCAGCTGGACAACCTCTACGTGTTCAATCAGAAGTTCCTGCCGCGATGGTGTCCTCGTTACGTCGTGTACCAGCGGCGCACGCACCTGCCTCGGATCAGCGTCGCTGCGTTGGCCGCCGAGGGATACTTGCGCGTGGGAGCCGCGGGATGAGGCTCTTTTTCGGGGTGCTCCTCGCCGTCGTGTCGGCATGCGCGCTGAATTGGGGCTTCTTCGTCCAGCACGGTGTGGCCGCGTCTTTGCCGCCGCTCAGCGTCCGCCGGCCGTTGCGCTCTTTGCGCGCGCTCTTCACGAGCGGCCGGTGGCTGCTCGGATACGCCGTGGGCATCGGCGGCTGGGGTCTGTACATCGTGGCGCTGTCGCTTGCTCCCCTGTCGATCGTCCAAGCGGCAAGCGGCGGCGGCATCGGGGTGCTTGGGTTCCTCGTGTTCCGCGCGCGCCGCGAGCGACCGTCACGCCGTGAAGGCGTCGGCGTCGCCGCGGCGATGGCCGGCCTTGCCCTTCTCGGCGTCTCGCTGATCCATCAGTCGAGCAGCCCTCACCCGGTGCCCGCGCTCGGTGCGGCCCTCTGGATCGGTCTGTCGTTGATAGCCGTCGGAGCGCTCATGTTCGGTGTGCGCTCCGGCGCCGCGTTTGGTGCGGGAGCGGGTCTCCTGTACGCGAGCGGTGATATCGCGACCAAGGCCGCCTTCGCGAGCGCGCATCACCTCGAGTTCATCGTGGCGTTGCTCGCGTGTCACGGCCTCGGCTTTGTCGCGCTGCAGCGCGGATTCCAGCTCGGCGACGCGCTCCAGACGGCAGGGCTCTCTACGATGCTGACGAACTCCGTGCCGATCGCGGCCGGGATCGCGATCTTCCACGACGGGATGCCGGTCGGTGTCCTCGGCATCGTCAGGGGAGCGGCGTTCGGGCTGGTGTTGTTCGCGGCAGTGGTGCTCGCGCGCGCGCCCGTTGAGGAGGCGATCCACCCGGTCGAGCAGCCTGCGACGGCAGCGATCGGCTAAGTCACGTTTCGGCTGAGAGGTCGTTGCTAGACTGGCGCGTCTATTCCGGGGTGGCGCAATCGGCAGCGCGGCGGACTGTTAATCCGTAGGTTGTGGGTTCGAGTCCCACCCCCGGAGCCACTAGCACAGAGCGCTGACC
The DNA here is from genome assembly GCA_005884515.1 of Actinomycetota bacterium. Lineage (GTDB taxonomy): Bacteria > Actinomycetota > AC-67 > AC-67 > AC-67 > AC-67. The sequence continues at coordinate 3,293 of VAWS01000045.1, read as the reverse complement.
TACCTCCATCCGAGAACTCTCTAACCTTCGCTGCCTGCTGTTCGAGTCGCGCACAGTTCGGGTACGACAAGAAAAGGGCGTTGAGAAGGAGGGCATCATGCCGAACCTCGTGTCTGAGATCATGACGACCCATCCCGAGTCTCTAGCGGCCAGCGCAACAGTGGTCGAAGCTGCTCGGATCATGCGAGATAAGAACATCGGCGACATCATCGTGCTCGAAAACGACATCGTGTGCGGGATCGTCACCGACCGCGATATCGTTATCCGAGGGCTTGCGACGGGTGGCGGCCCGGAGACGAAGCTTGCAGACGTCTGCAGCCACGAAGTCACGACACTTCCGATCGATAGCAAGATTGGTGACGCGGTCAAGCTCATGGAAGAGAAGGCTCTTCGCCGGCTTCCGGTCGTCGACGACGGTAAGCCGGTGGGCATCGTGTCGCTTGGAGATCTAGCGATCGTACGAGACCGGGACTCCGCGCTCGGCCAGGTGAGCGCCGCGCCTCCCAATAACTAGAGCCCGGCGCCGAGGGTGAGGGCGCGCCTAACTCAGGATGTCCTTGCGCTTGAACCACCACCACGCGAGCACCAGGAAGCCGACCGCGTACGGCAGCTGGTGCAGCGTGCCTCGGATCATGTCGGTCCGTTCCGAAGGGACGACGAACAGCCCGTGCCACGCCGTCCAGAAGTGGGTCGGTAGCCAATTGCGGAAGCCCGCTGGTACTGCTGTGATCCCATCGAGGATCTGTGAGACGATCACGAGACCCATCGAGCCGGCGACCGTGCCGACGGGGGAATCCGTCATCGTCGACAGCAGGAATGCCAACGCAGCCGCGCCCGAGAAGTTCCAGACCACGTAGCCGGCTCCGATCAAGAGCTGCTGGAGGGCTGCTCGCGGAGTGAAGACGGCCAATGACGGCGTGATCACCGAGTGCCAGCCGAATGCGGCGATGCCGGCGGCGAGACCTCCTGCGATAACGAGCGCCGTTCCGATGATCGCAAGGAAGAACGCGACGACAACTTTTGCGCGCAGCAGCTTCCCGCGTTTCACCGGCCGTACGAGCAGATAGCGCAGCGTTCCCCAGCCCGCCTCGCCGGCGACCGACTCGCCGAAGAAGAGCAGGATCACGATCGGCAAGAGGAACATGCTCATCACGCTGAGCGCGGCGATCGGCATGTTCACGCCCGACTTGGTCGCGAGACGGAAGAACCCTTCCTCGTTCCCGCCACCGCGCTCGTGTGGTGGGCCACCGACCTTCAGCGCGATCGTGATGATCACCGGCAAGCCGAAGCAGATCCCGAGTCCGATGTACGTGCGCAACCGGCGGATCTGCTTTCGAAGCTCGACGCGGATCATGAGCCCTCCTCGAGCATGCTGAGGAACGCGTCCTCAAGGCGGTGCCGCGACATCACCGTTTCCACACCGACGCCGCCGCGCACGAGCTTCGCAACGATCTCCTTGCGGTCGATTTCTTCGAGGTCGATCGAGAGCCCGGTGCCTTCCTCGTTGACTGCGCGCACGCCGGGGATCTTCGACAGCACCGCACGTGCGCGCTCAACGTCGTCGACCTCGATGTAGATGGTCGTCGCGCGCCCGACGAGCTCGGCGACCGTTCCCGTTGCGACGACGTGACCACGATTGACCACTGCGGCGTGCGAGCAGACCTGCTCCACCTCACCCAGCAGGTGGCTCGAAAGAAGAACGGTTGCACCGCGGTTCGCGATGCTGTGCACGAGCAGCCGCATCTCGCGCATCTGCTGCGGGTCGAGGCCGGTCGTGGGCTCGTCGAGGATCAGCAAGTCGGGCTTGCCGAGGAGCGCCTGAGCGATCCCGAGGCGTTGCTTCATCCCGTGCGAATACGTCTTCACCTTCCGGCTGATCGCGCGTCCGAGGTCGGCGACTTCGAGCGCGCCGTCAAGGTCGGCCTCGTCCAAATGCTGGCCGCCGGCGCGCCAGAACAGCTCGAGGTTCTTCAACCCGGATAGGTGCGGCACGAAGCCCGGGCTCTCGACGAGGGTGCCGACCCGGCGCAGCGCGCGCGCGCCGGGTTTCACCACATCGCCGAACAGCCTTGACCCGCCCGCGGTCGGGCGGACCAAGCCGACCAGCATGCGAAGCGTGGTCGTCTTTCCGGCGCCGTTCGGTCCGAGCAGCCCGAAGACCTGCCCTTCCTCGACGGTCAGGTCGAGCCGGTCGACGGCGAGAACGTCCTTGCTGAATCGCTTTGAGAGACCTTCGATCTGAATGGGAGGCGCAGGCATCGGCGGGAGTCTATCGACGTGATCTGTGGCTCAGGTGAAGGCAGAGTTTGGAGGAAGCGCGCGCGGGTATCTCCGTGCTGCCAGGCGGTGCGCCGGGAGCCAGTTGCGATCTGACTCCCCCTGCAAGACAGGCGACGGAGCGCCGCCTGGTCCAACTATTTCTGGGGCAGCTCTTCGATCTGGTTGAAGTCGGGCTTGTCGGCGTCTGTGACGAGGTAGGGCTCGATCCCGCACGTCGCGCACTTGCCGGCCTTCACTTCGACCGGCTCGCCGTTCACCATGACGTGGAACTTCTCGCTGAAAGCCATCTTCTGGAGCGCGCGCGCGATGGGGATCATGATCTCCTCGCCCTCGACATGGGACGAGGCATAACCGATCAGCTCGATGTGCAGGTGGGAGTCGTCGTCCGACGGTGTGAGACGGACAGACTTGATCTCGTAGTCGAGAGCCACCTGTTTCCCCCTGTGTCGGTCTGCGCGCGCCAACATTACCGGGGACGGGGCGGAGCGGCGAGGAGCGGCTGGTACCCTGACCGAGCGGACCCGTAGCTCAATCGTCAGAGCAGCGGACTCATAATCCGTTCACGGAGGCAACCGAGTTCAACATGGTTCCTCGCCGCTCCTGGTCAACCGATTCGTTCGTCCGCCGCGGGGAGTATCGTTCCACCTCATTCCACGGGATTCCGCTGCTGAGATGCTGCTGGCCGCTCGAACCAGGGACCAACGGATTTTGAGTCGCAGAGCCGCGAACCTATGAAGCGAAGGTGTTCCACCAGTTGATTCTCAAGGCTCCCCGCGACCGCGCTCATCGACGGAGATCGTTGTGCCGTTCACGGGCAGGTCCCTGGCAGCGAGCGGCGAACCACCTGATGAGGGTTTGCCGATGATGAAGAGAAAGAGAGTCGGCCGGCGGGCGCCCACGGCGCTCGATTCCAACCTCACCCTCAGAGCCCCCGACGACCTCACGCTCCAAAGCTCCATCGAGCAGGCTTCCCCGGACGCCTCACGCAAGCGCTCGGTGTCTATGAAGCTTGC
>VAWS01000044.1 GCA_005884515.1 Actinomycetota bacterium | reverse complement strand
CCGAACGGACGTGACCCAATCGCCGCTGCTACCCTTGTGCGCGATGGGCGGCCACAGTCATTGGAAGGGCATCAAAGAAAAGAAGGGCGCGGCAGACGCCAAGCGCGGGAAGCTGTTCGCGAAGCTGCTGCGCGCGATCGAGGTGTCCGCACGACAAGGGGACCCGAACCCCGAGAACAATCCGACGCTCGCAGATGCGATCCAGCGAGCGAAGGACGCGTCGATGCCGAAGGACAACATCGACCGGGCGATCAAGCGCGCGTCGGGCGACCTCGCAGGGGAGAACTGGGAACGCACCTTCTACGAGGGCTACGGTGCGGGCGGCGTCGCGATGCTCTGCGACGCGCTGACGAACAACCGGAATCGCACCTCACAAGACCTGCGCGCGATCTTCAGGAAGCACAACGGCAACCTCGCGGAGCCCGGTGCGGTGCAGTGGCTGTTCGATCGCAAGGGCGTGATCATCGTCGACAAGTCGGCCGCGTTGGAGGACGACGTGATGACGGCGGCGCTGGATGGGGGCGCCGACGACGTTCGCGCTGAGGAGAGCGAGCTCGAGATCGTTACGGACCCTTCGGCTTTCGGGGACGTGAAGGCAGCACTGGAGAAGGCGGGCATCCCGATCTTGTCCGCGGAGATCACGATGGTCCCGCAGAACACGGTGCCGGTCGACGGGTCGGATGCGCGCGCAGTGCTGAAGCTGATGGAGGCGCTCGAAGACCACGACGACGTGCAGAACGTCTACGCGAACTTCGACATCCCAGAGGCGGTGCTCGCCGAGGTCGGTTAGTCCGGATCTCGTAAGGTTCCAATCACAGCAAGGATCACCGCCAAACCGATACTCACAAGGCCGACGATTACGTCATCTACTCCGTTGCAGCCGGCGCCGCGATGGAGGCCCGTGTAAAGGGAGCAGACGCCGGGGTACCTCCAGCCGAGGACTACCCCCACAATCAGAGATAGCCCAGCAGCGAGATACCAGTAGCGTCGCTCCCGCGTCTCGCGGTCAATCTTGGACCCTCCCAAGTTCCTTGAACAGGTCCCACCCTCCCCATACACTCCATCTCGTACATATGTTCGGGAGGTCGAGCATGCGAGTCATGGGCATCGACCCCGGTCTCACGCGGACCGGTTATGGAGTTATCGAGACGAACGGCGGCATCATGCGCGCGCTCGACGTGGGGACGGCGCGCGCACCACAAGACCAACCCCCCTCGGTTCAGCTGATGAACCTCTGTCTGACGCTGGAACGGATCATGGAGAAGCACGACCCGGAGGCCGTCGCGATCGAGCGGCTGTTCTTCAACTCGAACGCGCGAACCGCGATCCGGGTCGGGCAGGCGAGCGGCGTTGCGTTGCTTGCCTGCGCAGAGGTCGGCATCCCCGTCTACGAGTACACGCCGACGGAAGTGAAGCAGGCGGTCGTCGGCGTGGGGAACGCGACTAAAGAGCAGGTCACGTACATGGTTCGCACGATCCTTCGCCTGGAGCAGAACCTGGATTCTGCGGACGCCGCCGACGCGCTCGCGCTCGCGATCTGTCACGGGAATGCAGCGAAGTTCCGGGCCGCGGTGAAAGTGGCCGACGAGGAGGCGGAGCGGGCGACGTGATCGCCAGCATCTCCGGGACGATCCTCGAGGTCCTCCCCGACGGCGCCGTCGTCGATGTCCATGGTGTCGGGTACCGTCTGCTCATGCCTGTACCCGCGACTGCGTCGCTGGCTTCGATCGGGAAGATGGTTCGCCTCCAAACGCACCTTCACGTTCGCGAGGACGCGATGACGTTGTACGGCTTCTCCACGGTCGAGCAGCGTGACCTCTTCGCCGTGCTGCTTGGCGTCAACGGCATCGGTCCGAAAGGCGCGCTCGCAGTCCTGTCGGTCTACTCGCCCGAGGCGTTCCGAAAGGCGCTGGTGACGGAAGACCTCGACGCGCTCACGTTGATCCCGGGGGTCGGGAAGAAGACGGCCGCGCGCATGATCCTCGAGCTGCGCGAGAAGCTCGCCCTTCCGGAGCTGGAGGTCGTTCCCGGCGGGAACGGGGCGCGTCGCGCGGTGCTCGTCGAGGTGAAGGGTGCGCTGCTGAACCTCGGGTACACGCCCGCGGAGGCACGCTCGGCCTTGGAATCCCTCCCTGAAGCCGACGATTCGAGCGTCGAGGACATGCTGAAGCGTGCCCTGAAAGAGCTCGTGCGATGAGCGCAGAAGTTATGGGTGCGGCCGTCGCACCAGATGAGGTCGAGTTCGAGGCGTCGCTCCGGCCGAGCATGCTCGCGGAGTTCGTCGGCCAGGAACAGGTGAAGCGTCAGGTCGGCTTGATCATCGAAGCCGCGCGCAACCGTGGGGCGCCGCCCGACCATCTTCTCTTCAGCGGACCGCCGGGTCTCGGCAAAACGTCGCTCGCGCACATCATCGCCAACGAGGTCGGCGTGAATCTACGTCCGACGAGCGGCCCTTCACTCGAGCGCGCCGGCGACCTCGCCGCGATCGTGACGAACCTCGAGCCCGGTGAGGTGCTATTCATCGACGAGATCCACCGGCTCCCGCGGCCGGTCGAGGAGGTGCTGTACCAGGCGATGGAGGACTTCAAGCTCGACGTGGTGATCGGCAAAGGTCCGAGCGCGCGCAGCATCCGCATCGACCTTCCCGCGTTCACCTTGGTCGGGGCCACGACGCGCACGGGTTTATTAACGGGGCCGCTGCGAGACCGCTTCGGGTACAGCGCGCGCTTGGACTACTACGCCTCCGACGAGCTTGAGACGATCGTCCGTCGCAGCGCGCGCGTCCTGAACGTCGCGCTGGAGGGCGACGGCGCCGAGGAAATCGCGCGCCGGTCTCGCGGGACACCTCGTATAGCCAACCGGTTGCTGCGGCGGGTCCGTGACTACGCAGAGGTGAAAGCCTCCGGCGTGGTCGACCGAGACGTCGCGCGCGCCGCCCTCGAGCTGTTCGACGTCGACGAGCTCGGGCTGGACACGCTGGACGCGAAGGTCCTGCGCACGCTGATCGAGAAGTTCGGCGGGGGACCGGTCGGGATCACGAGCCTGGCCGCCGCTCTCAGCGAGGAGCCGGACACGATCGAGGACGTCTCGGAGCCGTACCTGCTGCAGATCGGCTTCCTCCAGCGGACCCCGCGCGGCCGGGTCGCGACGGATCATGCGTACGCCCACCTCGGCCTTTCCAAGGAGCCGGGGCACCCGACGCTCCTGTAGCCCTGCTCGTTGCACGGCTCATGGGCCGCTCCTATGATTTGGCCGCATCTTGGCCCGATCGGTCGGGCCTTTTTTCCTGGGAGTCACGATGCTCTTAACCATCCTGGCGCAGGTCTCTCCATCGGCGACGCCTACGACGGCGTCGAAACCGACGAACGCGCTGGTCAGCTTGCTGCCGCTCATCGTCATCTTCGGCCTCTTCTACGCCTTCATGATCCGGCCTCAACGCCAACGTCAACGGAAACAGATGGCCTTGCTTCAGGAGCTCTCGGTCGGGGACGAGGTTCAGACAACGGCCGGCATGTTCGGCTCGATCGTCCAGCTCAGCGACGAGTTCGCATGGGTCGAGCTTGCCCCCGGCTTGACGGTGAAGATGCTTCGGCGCGCCGTGATCGGAAAAACAGGTCCGGTCGAGGAGGCCGAGCCGGGAACGACGGAGTGACGAAACCGACGCATGGCTAAGGTCAAGAACAAATACTGGCGGTCCCTGGTCTTCATCGTCATCCTTATCGCGGCCTTGTGGGGGTGGAACGTCTACGCCCACGCGCGCGACGTCTCGAAGGTGCGCAAAGACAACAAGACCCGAACCGCCGATCTCAAGGAGCCCCGGCCGGGCTTCCTTACGTATGGGCTCGACCTTCGCGGTGGCCTTTCGGTCGTGCTGGAGCCGACGGGACCGGCCACCCACGACGCGCTCAGCACCGCGCTCGAGATCATCCGGAACCGCGTGGACGCTCTGGGTGTCGCGGAGCCGGACATCTCGCTGCAGGGCAACAACATCGAAGTGCAGCTGCCGGGTGTGAAGGATCCGGCCGATGCGCTGAAGGCGATCGGGACAACCGCCAAGCTGGAGTTCCGGCCGGTCCTTGCCGTCGTCGGCCCCACGACGACGATCCCGAAGGGCGTCGTCAACCCGAACTGCGGCGACATCAGCACCTATCCGCAAGACGTTCCCACCAGCCCGATCATCCTCTGCTTTGAGGGAAAGGACCAGAAAGGCAACCCGACGCCGGCCATCACGTGGAACAAGCTAGCGCTCGGTCCGGTTGCCCTCGAGGGGACCGACGTCTCTAATGCGCAAGCGGAGCTGCCGTCCTCCACGACGACGGCGGCGGCGGCAGGCTGGCAGATCAACCTCAGCTTGACGAGCAGCGGCGCGAAGAAGTTCCAAACCGTCACCGGCGCGCTCGCCTGTAACCCCTCCGGTGATCCGACGCGCCAGCTCGCGATCGTGCTCGACAAGGTTGTTCAGTCGGCGCCGCAGATGGGGGACAACGTCGTCTGCCACCAGGGCATACCGAATGGCTCCGCAGTGATCAGCGGCACATTCACCGAGAAGGACGCGAAAGACGTCGCGCTCGTGCTGAAGTACGGCGCGCTTCCGGTCGAGCTGCGTTCATCGACGATCACGACCGTGAGCCCGACTCTGGGGCGCGAGGCGTTGCACAGCGGTCTGCTCGCCGGCGCGATCGGGCTCGGGATCGTGTTCTTGTACGTCTTGCTGTTCTACCGCGCGCTCGGGCTGGTGGTCTGGGTGGGGCTTGCGGTTCACGCGACCCTCACATTGGGGGTGATCGTCTTCCTCGGCCGGACGGCAGGCTTCGCACTCTCTCTGGCAGGGATCGCCGGCTTGATCGTCTCGCTGGGTATCGCGACGGACTCATTCATCGTGTATTTCGAGCGGATCAAAGACGAGGTTCATCAAGGAAAAACGGTACGGGCCTCGGTTGATCGCGCTTGGACGAGCGCCTGGCGCACGATCGTGGCGGCGGACTTGGTTACTGCGCTCGCGGCCATCGTCCTGTACTTCTTGGCCGTTGGGAGCGTTCGCGGCTTCGCGCTCACCCTCGGTCTGTCGACCGCGCTCGACCTGTTCGTCTCCCGGCTCTTCATGCACCCGTCGGTGTGGCTGCTCGCGCAGACCAAACGGTTCAACGAGAGCAAGACCCTCGGCATGGGATCCATTGCAGGCGTCGGCGACCTCGTGCCGGCGGCAGGGGGCGTCCGCTGATGCCGGCGCTCCGTGACATCGCCCGAGGCGAAGCCCATTTCAACATCATCGGGCGGTTCCGCATGTGGGCGACCATCTCGGGCGTCGTGCTCATCGCGAGCCTCGGCGGTTTGTTCGGCCGCCATTTGAACCTGAGCATCGACTTCAAGGGAGGAACGTCGTTCACCGTCCCCGTCTGCCCGGGAAGCGCTTTGACCGGCGTCTCGAGCGCGAAGGCCGTTCAGGACGCGCAGAACGCGCTCAGCCAATACAACCTCGGCGACGTGCGCGCGCAGCTCCAAACGAACCCGACGGGAGCGACACAGGCTGAAGGCTCCGCCTGCAGCTCGGCAACCGAGCTCCTCATGCGCACACCCCACATCAAAGACCAGCAGATCACCCTGCCGGCCGTGCAGAAGACGCTCGCGCAGCTCGCCGGTCAGACGGATCAAAACCAGGTGAGCTTCACCGACGTCGGCCCCACGTGGGGGAAGCAGATCTCCAACAAGGCGCTCCGTGGGCTCATCGTCTTCCTGATCCTCGTCACGATCTACATCAGCATCCGCTTCGAGCCGAAGATGGCCGCGGGCGCGATCGCCGCGTTGTTCCACGACTTGCTGGCGACTGCCGGGATCTATGCGCTCCTCGGTATCGCCGTCACGCCGGCAACGGTGATCGCCTTACTCACGTTGCTGGGGTACTCGCTCTACGACACCGTGGTCGTGTTCGACAAGATCCGCGAGAACGTCGGTGCGTCCGGATCGACGGGGCGACAGTCGTACACGGACGTCGTGAACGACTCCGTGAACAAGGTGCTTATGCGTTCCATCAACACCTCGCTGTCCACCCTGTTGCCAATCGGCGCGCTGTTGTTCGTCGGCGTCTTCCTGTTCCACGCGACCACACTCGAGGACCTGGCCGTCGCGCTCTTCATCGGCACGATCGTCGGTACCTACTCCAGCATCTTCATCGCCTCGCCGATCCTCGCCGCTCTGAAGGAGCGGGAACCCCGCTACAAAGCGGTGCGCGAACGGATCGCGACCGGCGACTTCCGCGGCACCGCTGGACGGCCGGTGACGCGACCGGCCCGGCAGGTGAGCGCCGCGGAGTACGTCGCGCAGGCCGCGACCGCTGTGGAGGAGAACGGCGGTGCCGACGGCCGGCCGAAGCAGGCCCCCGGCGGGCCGATGCGCGTGCAGCGCGCCGCACCGAAGCCGCGGAAGAAGAAGAAAAAGAAGAGACGCTAGATGCGCGACGCCTCCGAGCTCTTGCGGAGCCGCGTGCGCGACGTGCCGGACTTCCCAAAGCCCGGGATCGTGTTCAAAGACATAACGCCTCTACTCGCCGACCCCGTCGCGCTGTCCCGCGTGATCGACGAGCTGGTCGTCGGGCTCGGCCGTGGAACAGTCGACAAGGTCGTCGGGATCGAGGCGCGCGGGTTCATCGTCGCCGCTCCGGTCGCCTACCACATGGCCGCCGGTTTCGTCCCGATCCGAAAGCGCGGCAAGCTCCCGTGGAAGACCGAGCAGGAGAGCTTTCACCTCGAATACGGGGAGGAGACGATCGAGATCCACGCCGACGCGGTCGCGGAGGGCGAGCGCATCGCGATCGTCGACGACGTCCTCGCGACCGGGGGAACGGCCGCTGCGGCCGCACGCCTCGTCGAGCGGCTGGGCGGCACGGTCGTATCGATGGCCTTCCTTATCGAGCTCGCCTTCTTGCAAGGCCGCGAAAAGCTCGAGGGCTACGACATCCTGTCTCTCCTGCAGTATTAGCTCGGGCCGGATGATCACCCCGGTGGTTACACTGGTGACATGGAGCCCCGTCCCACCCAAACCGATGGGAAACGTCGTGGGGTGCTGGCACGCCTCCGGCCGGTTGAGCAGGAGCCGGAAAGCGGCGTCGACTCCCTACTTCACGCCGTCAAGGCGACCAACCCCAAAGCCGACCTCAAGCTGATCGAGCGCGCGTACGAATACGCCGCCGAGAGCCACCGTGACCAATTCCGTGCGTCGGGGGAGCGGTTCATCGAGCATCCCTTGGAGGTCGCGCGCATCCTGGCCGACCTGAACATGGACACCACGACGATCGTGGCCGCCCTCCTCCACGACGTGGTCGAAGACACGCCGCTGTCGATCGAGGAGATCGAGAAGGAGTTCGGCGAAGAGACCTCGCACATCATCGACGGCGTCACCAAGCTGGACAAGGTGACGTTCCAGTCCAAGGAGGCACACCAGGCCGAGACGATCCGCAAGATGATCATCGCCATGGCGCGGGACATCCGTGTGCTGCTGATCAAGCTCGCGGACCGGCTCCATAACATGCGGACGGTCGGCCACCTGTCGCGCGACACCCAAGAGCTGAAGGCGCGCGAGACGCTGGAGATCTACGCCCCGCTCGCGCACCGGCTGGGCATCCACCAGATCAAGTGGCAGCTCGAGGACCTGTCGTTCGCCACCCTTCATCCGAAGCAGTTCGACGAGATCGTGCGCATGGTCGAGGAACGCCAGCCCGAACGCGAAGACGTCGTGGAGCAGGTCGTCGAACAGCTGTCCGAGGCGCTGAAAGCGGTGAAGATCAAATCGACCGTGAGCGGCCGGCCGAAGCACTTCTGGTCGATCTATCAGAAGATGGTGATCAGGGGCCGGGAGTTCGCCGAGATCTACGACCTCGTCGGCATCCGCGTCACAACCGAAACGCTGCGCGACTGCTACGGGGCGCTCGGCATCATCCACTCGCTGTGGAAGCCGATCCCCGGCCGCGTGAAGGACTACATCGCGATGCCGAAGTTCAACATGTACCAGTCGCTGCACACCGCCGTCGTGGGGCCGAACGGCAAGCCGCTCGAGATACAGATCCGAACCGAGCAGATGCACCGGACGGCCGAGTACGGGATCGCGGCGCACTGGAAGTACAAGGACGGCACCCAGCGCGAAGACGCCGAGCTCGCCTGGCTGCGGCAGATGCTCGACTGGCAGAAGGAGCTCTCCGATCCGCGCGAGTTCATGGAGAGCTTGCGCATCGACCTGTACCAGGACGAGGTGTTCGTGTTCACGCCGAAAGGTGATGTGCGCGCGTTCCCGATCGGCGCGACGCCGATCGACTTCGCTTACGCGATCCACACCGACGTCGGACACCGCTGCGTCGGCGCACGGGTGAACGGCCGGCTCGTCCCGTTGACCACCGAGATGCAGTCGGGCGACACGATCGAGATCATCACCTCGAAGGCGGCCGGCGCGGCCCCGTCACAGGACTGGCTGCAGGTCGTGAAGACGCCGCGCGCGCGCAACAAGATCCGGCAGTGGTTCACGCGCGAGCGGCGTGAGGATGCGATCGAGAAGGGCCGGGAGGAGCTGCGCGCCGCGCTGCGCAAGGCCGGGCTACCCGTGCAGACAACGCTGTCGTCATCGGTGATGTCGTCGATCGCGAAGGACCTGCGCCTGCCGTCGCTCGAAGCGATGGAGGCCGCGATCGGGGCCGGGCACCTTTCGACGGCGGTCGTGATCCAACGGCTCGAGCACGAGGTGGAGGGCGACGAAGACGTGATGCCGGTTCCGACCAGGCCGGTCCGGATGCGCGCGCCCTCGGAGCACGGCGTCGTGGTTCAGGGCGTCGACGACGTCTTGGTCCGTCTCGCGCGATGCTGCACTCCGGTGCCACACGACCGCATCGTGGGCTTCGTCACGCGCGGCCGCGGCGTATCGGTGCACCGCGCGGACTGCCCGAACGCCAAGGCGCTGCTGTCCGAGGCCGAACGGACGATCGACGTCTCGTGGGACGCCGCGCGCTCCGGATCGTTCACGGTCGGCCTCATGGTGCAGGCATTGGACCGTCAGAAGCTGCTCCGCGACGTGACCACGGCGATCAGCGAGATGGGTGTCAATATCCTCGGCTCGTCCAGCCACACCGATCCGCGCACGCGCACGGCGACGCTGCGGTTCTCGGTCGAGCTGGCCGATCCCGGGCACCTCGAGCACATCCTCTCGCAGATCAAGCGCGTCAACGCCGTGTACGACGCGAGCCGCATCGTTCCCGGCCTCGGCGCCGGCGCCTGAGAGCGCGGTGCGCGCGGTCGTCCAGCGGGTCGCGCGCGCGTCGGTCACCGTCGACGGATCGCAAGTGTCTTCGATCGGACCGGGTCTGCTCGTCCTGGTGGGCGTCGGAGCCGACGACGAGCACGCCGACTGCGTGTGGCTTGCCGACAAGGTTCGCCAGCTCCGCGTCTTCCCCGATAACTCCAGCGTGATGAACCGGTCGGTCGAGGAATCCAACGGTGCGGTGCTCGTCGTCTCTCAGTTCACGCTGTTCGGCGACGCCCGGCGCGGGCGCCGGCCCAGCTACATCGCGGCCGCACCCCCCGACAAGGCAGAAGCGTTGTACCGCGCGTTCGTCGAAACGTTGCGCGCGCAAGGCCTCGACGTCGCAGAGGGTGTGTTCCAAGCGATGATGCAGGTCGAGCTCATGAACGACGGGCCGGTGACGATCTTGCTCGACTCGAAGAAGACCTTCTAGCCCTTCGGCAGCCCCCGCAACGACCACGCGCCGCCGGCGACGAAAGGAAGCGATGCGAGCGCCGCGCCCGCGGCGCCGCCACGCCCGACGTAGCGAGACGCGGCCGCTCCGGCGATCGTGTCCGCGATGTCGCTGGCGAGACACGTCGTCGCCCAGCGGCGTGTGTCCGACTCATCGCCGAACGTTGCCGCGAGCGTCCCGACTCCGAGCACGAGATCCCGGATCCCGACGACGCGTGCGAACAAGAACAGCGATCCGGTGGGCTCTTCGTTGCGAACCATCAGCCGAAGCATCTCGGTCGTCTTGACGGCCAGCGCCGCGCCGAAGGCTGCTCGAGCGAAAGCGATCACACGCACCATGCGCAGCGGGTCCACGCGGGCGACGATATCGGCGTCGTCCGCAGACGGCAAGGTCCGGACGCGCGCTCGGGCCCGGAGGGGTCGCGATAGGATGCCCGCCGTGGCGGATCAGCGCATCGTCGAGGGCTACACGCTCGGTGTGTTCCAGTCGAACACGTACGTTCTGGCTGCGCGCGCGGGCGAGAGCGCGGTCGTGATCGATCCCGGCCAAGACGCGGGTGAGCTGGTCTCCGAGCGCCTCGCGGCGCACGGCCTCCGGCTGGAGGCGGTCCTCCTGACGCACGGGCACATCGACCACATCTGGGACGCCGCGCGCGTCGCAGACGGCGCCGGTGTCGCCGCGTACATACACCCCGGCGATCGCTACATGCTCGACGATCCTGGGGCGGCGCTCGGCCGCTTGGGGCTCGGCAAGTTCGACGTCGGGATCCCGGCCGTCGTGCGAGACCTATCGGACAACGACGAGCTGCATCTAGGCGGCGTGAACCTCACGGTTCGGCACACGCCGGGCCACACGCCGGGCCACTGCGTCTTCATAACGGACGGCATCCTGTTTTCCGGCGACCTCATCTTCCAAGGCTCGATCGGCCGCTCCGATTTCCCCGGGGGCTCGCTCGAAGACCTGATGGACTCGATCCGCCGTGTCGTGTTGCCGATGGACGACGACGTCGTGATCTTGAGCGGGCACGGCCCCGAGACGACCGTCGGCGTCGAGCGACGCACCAACCCGTTCGTGATCGCCGACGCACGCGGCGAGCTACCGCGCCTCTTGGGCCTATGAAACAGCCCCGGGGCACGCAGGATTTCCTGCCGCCCGCTTCCGAACGGTTCTGGGCGCTCGAGAAGCTGGGTGCGGACATCTTCGAGCGTGCCGGGTACGGGCGCGCGATCACGCCGATGTTCGAAGACACCGACCTGTTCGAGCGCGGCGTCGGTGAAGCGACCGACATCGTGAACAAGGAGATGTACACGTTCAAGGACCGTAGCGATCACTCGCTCACGTTACGGCCCGAGGGAACGGCCTCCGTGATGCGCGCGATCGTGACGCATCACCTGTGGGACAACGGGCTTCCGATCAAGCTCTACTACGACGCCGCTATGTTCCGGTACGAACGGCCGCAGAAAGGTCGGTTCCGGCAGCATCACCAGCTGGGCATCGAAGCGGTCGGCTCGGAGGATCCGGCGCTCGACGCCGAAGTGATCGAGATCGGTCACAACCTGCTTCGGGAGGCGTACGTCGGGCCGGTTGCGCTGCTGTTGAACAGCATGGGTCATCGGGGACCCAACTGCCGTGATCGGTACCTGCCGGCGTTGCGCGCGTTCCTCGAGCAGCATCGCGAGGAGCTCGACGCCGACTGCAAGCGCCGGATGGTCGTGAATCCACTGCGCGTGTTCGACTGCAAAGTGCCGGCGGACCAAGCGATCCTCGCGAATGCGCCGATGCTGAACGACTTCATCTGCGACGACTGTCGCGCGCACCTCGCAGCGGTCCAAGGGTACGACGGCCTGGTCGAAGAGATCGGCGGACCGGCGCTGCCCGGGATCGGGTTCGGACTGGGGATCGAACGGATCCTGCTCGCACAAGAGGCGGCCGGTGCCGGAACGGCACCGGCTGTGTTGGACTGTTACGTGATCCCGCTCGAGCAGGCCGCCCGGTCCGAAGCAGTTCGATTGATGCGCCGGATGCGCGAGGCCGGTCTCGCCGCCGATATGGCGTACGTCGAGCGAGGGTTGAAGACACAGCTGAAGCACGCCGACCGCACGGGCGCGCGGTTCGCCGCCTTGATCGGAGAGAAGGAGCTTGCCGTCGGGGTCGTGACGATGCGAGACATGACGTCGGGAGAACAGAACGAGGTTCCGCTGGATGAAGCGACGTCGTGGCTTGGGGAGCACGCCTCATGATGCGCACTCATTCCTGCGGCGAGCTGCGCTCTTCGAACGCCGGCAGCGACGTGACGCTCGCCGGCTGGGTCCACCATCGCCGCGATCACGGCAAAATCGTGTTCCTTGACCTGCGCGACGCAAGCGGGACTGTTCAGGTTGTCGTTCATCCAGACGCGGGTGCAGAGGTCATCTCGGCGGCCGAGACGGTCCAGCGGGAATACTGCGTCTTGATCGGCGGCGTCGTCGCCACGCGCAAACCCGGAACGGAGAACCCCCAACTTCCGACGGGGGAGATCGAGATCTCTGCAAGCCGCGTCGAGGTCCTGTCGCCGAGCGAAACTCCGCCGTTCATCGTCGAAGACGGCGTGGACGTCGACGACGTCACGCGCCTGAAGTACCGCTACATCGACCTCCGGCGGCCCGAGATGCAGCACGCGCTGCGCCTGCGCGCGAAGGTGGTAGCAGAGATTCACTCCTATCTCGATGCGCGCGGCTTCACGGAGGTCGAAACGCCGATCCTGTTCAAGTCCACGCCCGAGGGCGCGCGCGACTTCCTCGTCCCGTCACGCCTGCAGCGAGGGAGCTTCTACGCCTTACCGCAGTCGCCGCAGATGCTGAAGCAGATCCTCATGGTCGGCGGGATGGAGCGCTACTACCAGATCGCCCGCTGCTTCCGCGACGAAGACCTGCGCGCCGACCGGCAGCTGGAGCACACGCAGCTCGACCTGGAGATGTCTTTCGTCGAGCAGGAAGATGTCCTGCAGCTGCTCGAAGGATTGTTCATCTACCTGTGGCAGCAGTGCGTCGGTGTCGATGTCGAGCAGCCCTTCCCGCGGATCCCGTATGCGGAAGCGATCCGACGGTTCGGCACCGATCACGTCGACCTGCGCTACGGAATGGAGCTTGCCGACCTGAACGACGTGTTCGCCGACACGACCCTCGGCATCTTCAAGTCGGTGATCGCGTCCGGGGGTGTCATCCGCGGCTTCGCAGTCCCGTCGGCCGGAGAGCTCGGGCATGCGCAGTTGAAGAAGCTGGAGCATTCCGCGATGGATCGAGGCGCGAAAGGCCTCGCATGGGTGATCGTTCGTGGCGGCGGAGAAGTGGAGTCTCCCCTCGCGAAACACCTCTCGCCCAAAGAGCGGGATGGGCTCGCCCTCGCGACCGGCGCGCAGCCCGGCGATCTCGTCTTGATGATGGCCGACAAAGCCGACGTCGTGAACCCGATCCTCGGCGCGCTCCGCATGGAGCTGGCGAAGGAACGCGGCCTCACCCCCGAAGGTGCGTGGAAGTTCTGTTGGATCGTCGACTATCCGTTCTTCGTCTGGAACCCAGACGAAGAGAAGTGGGATCCGATCCATCACCCGTTCACGATGCCGATCGGCGGCGGCGAGGCGCTGGACGGCGACCCAGCGGCCGTGCGCGCGTCGGCCTACGACCTCGTCTTGAACGGACTCGAGCTCCTCAGCGGCAGCATCCGCATCCACCGTCCCGACGTCCAACGCAAGGTGTTCGACGCGCTCGGCATCTCGCCGGAGGACGCGGAGGAACGGTTCGGCTTCTTCCTCGAAGCCTTCCGCTACGGCCCGCCGCCGCACGGCGGGATCGGGTGCGGGATCGACCGCGTGATGATGCAGATGCTGGGTACCGAGAACATCCGCGACGTCGTTGCGTTCCCGAAGACGCAATCGGGCGTCGATCCGCTCTCGGGTGCTCCGACGCAGGTCGATCCCGATCAGCTGAAGATCCTCGGCCTCCGACCGCTGCCGTCGTGACACCCCGGAAGCAGCCCTCGCAGCGATCGTCGCTGTTCGCGGAGGGCGCGCGCCGGTCGCCCACCGAAGAGCCTCCCAAAGAAGCGCCCCTCGCCGCGCGGATGCGGCCCCGATCCCTGGATGAATTCGTCGGGCAGTCGCACCTGCTCGAGCAGGGCAGCGTTCTTCGGACGTTGATCGAGGAGGACAAGCTCCGGTCGGTGATGCTCGTCGGGCCGGCAGGAACGGGGAAGACGTCGCTGGCAGTGCTGATCGCGCGGCACACCTCCGCCGAGTTCATCCAGCTGTCGGCGGTGACATCCGGCGTCGCCGACGTCCGGCGGGTCGTCGAAGAAGGCCGCGAGCGGCTCGAAGCGACCGGGCGTCGCACAGTCCTGTTCATCGACGAAGTGCACCGCTTCAACAAGGCGCAACAAGACGTCTTGCTGCCCGGCGTCGAAGCGGGCTGGATCGTCCTCGTCGGCGCGACCACCGAATCGCCGTTCTTCAGCATCATCCGGCCCCTGCTGTCGCGAACCGTTCTGTTCCGACTGGACTCCCTCACGGAGGCCGACATCCGGACGATCCTCGACCGCGCAGTTGACGACGCCGAGCGTGGGATCAGAGGGATGAAGGCCGACGGCGACGCGCTCGACGCGATCGCGAATCGCTCAGAAGGAGATGCGCGCGTTGCGCTGAACGGACTCGAGGCCGCTGCGGACCGCGCGCGCACAGCCGGCCGCTCGACCGTAACGCTCGAGGACGCCGAAGACGCGATGCGCCAGCGCTACCTTCGCTACGACCGCGCCGGCGACAAGCACTACGACGTCATCTCGGCTTTCATCAAGTCGATGCGTGGTTCCGATCCAGACGCGGCACTGGCGTGGCTCGCGCGGATGCTGCAATCGGGAGAAGACCCGCGTTTCATCGCCCGCCGCATGATCATCTTCGCGTCCGAAGATGTGGGCATGGCGCAACCGCAAGCGCTTCCGACCGCCGTCGCTGCGGCGCAGGCGGTTGAGATGGTTGGGATGCCGGAAGCGCAGCTCAACCTCGCGCAGGCGACGATCGCGCTCGCACTGGCGCCAAAGTCCAACGCCGTGATGCGCGCGATCAGCGCAGCGATGCACGATGTCGAGGAGCAAGGCGGAGGCGAGGTGCCGGAGAACCTGAAGAACGTCGCGACGCCCGGACGCCGGCGCGGGCCCGAGGAGCGCTACAAGTACCCGCACGATCATCCGGGCGGTTGGGTCGAGCAGCCGTACCGGCCGGTAGGGTTGGAGGAGCGAACATACTGGGAGCCGGAACCGGACCTCGAAGTACGAAAGCGACGCCTCGTGCGGGTGGGAGCCGGTGGACCTCGCCGACGCGATGGAGGAGCGGTGGGCCGGCACCAGCGAGGATCGGTTCGAGAGCGAGCGTGAGCTGTTGAAGCCCATGCAGGTCGGGGACCGCCGGGTCACAGTTCCGGCAGGTCCTCGAACGGAAGCGGCGAAAAAGGGCCGTCGAAGCGGTGCTCGGAGACAGATCGGGGATGCGCGCAGCGATCGGTGACGTCGCCGTCGAGGGGAGCGATGTCGTCGTCCGTTTCCCCGAGCCCGACGAAACGCCGCCGCGCTCCGTCGAAGGTAGAGACGTCGCGTGCCTCTTAAACCCACCGTCGTGATGACGCACTCGTCGCGCGCACCGCGAGAACGATATAAATACCCCCACGGTCTGCCGGGCCGAGACGCCGATAGGGAGGAGCAGGGATGATCGCGTTCAGCGCGCGAGACTGGGCTGCGACTGCGCTGTTCCTGACCGGCGCGCTCGTGCTGTTCGTCGTCGCGGTGGTGATCAGCAACCTGTTCCGCGTCGTCACGTCCTTGAAGGACCTCGTCGACGGCATCACGTCCGAGTCGGTTCCGCTGATCGGTGAGGTGGGGAACACGGTGCGCGGGGTCAACAAGGAGCTCGAGCGCGTCGACTCTATCGTCGGCTCCGTGCAGCGCGTCGCGACGAACGTCGAGGTGATCTCCGACACGGTCCAGGCGGCCGTGACGAACCCGCTCGTGAAGATGCTCGCGTTCTTCGCCGGTATGTGCAGCGCGTCGCGACGAACGTCGAGGTGATCTCCGACACGGTCCAGGCGGCCGTGACGAACCCGCTCGTGAAGATGCTCGCGTTCTTCGCCGGTATGCGCCGCGCGTCGCGAAAGATGAAGGACGAGAAGTGATGCGACGCATCTTCTGGGGGCTTGTCGGGGTCGGCTTGGGTGTCGTCGTCGGCGCGCAGGTCGTCCGGTGGGCCAACAGGACGAAGGCGAAGTACTCGCCGCCCAACCTCGCGCGCGAGGCGGGCGGCAAGATCGCAGGCTTCGCCGATCGCGTCCGCGAAACGGTGCAGCTCGGGCTCGAGGAGATGGATCAAGCCGAGGCCGAGATCCGCGCCGAGCTGGGCCTGCCCCCGCAGTAAAGCGCCCGGGTTCCACGCGAGCAGCCCGGTAGGATACGCGTCGTGAAGGGTAACGACATCCGCCGGACGTTCCTCGAGTTCTACCGAGAGCGGGACCACAAGATCTTCCCTTCGTTCTCGCTGATCCCCGAGGACCCGAGCTTACTTTTCACCGTCGCCGGGATGGTCCCGTTCAAGCCGACGCGATCCGTTGGGCGTGGGAGCTGTCGACGGGCCCCTTCGGCCTCGACCCCGAGCGCCTTTGGGTCTCGACGTACGAAGACGACGACGATTCGGTTCAGGTCTGGCGCGACGTCGTGGGTGTACCCGCCGACCGGATCGTTCGCCGGGGCGCCGACGACAACTTCTGGTGGATGGGCGTCGCCGGCCCCGGTGGGCCGTGTTCCGAGCTGTTCTACGACCGCGGTCCGAAGTACGGCGACGTGGAAGGGTTCCAGGACGGCGACCGGATCATGGAGTTCTACAACTTGGTCTTCACAGAGTTCCAGGTCGACGACGAGGGCCACCGCATCGCCGACCTCCCCAAGCGGAACGTCGACACGGGTTTGGGGCTCGAGCGGCTCGCGCAGATCCTGCAGGACGTCCCGACCGCGTACGACACGGACCTGCTGCGCCCGATCGTCGCGCGCGCGGAGAAGGTGACCTCGAGGCGCTACGGCGAGAACGAGAAGGCCGACGTCTCCCTCCGGATCATCGCCGAGCACGCGCGCGCCGGCGCCTTCTTGATCGGCGACGGTGTCATCCCGGGCAACGAAGGCCGCGGGTACGTCCTTCGGCGCTTGCTGCGACGCGCGATCCGCCACGCGAGGCTGCTCGGCGTGGATCGGGCCGTCATGTCCGACTTGGTCGACGCAGTCGTGGAGACGATGGGAGAGGCGTACCCGGACCTTGCGGCCGCACGCGCGTACATCGAGCAGGTCGTCACCGGCGAGGAGGACGGGTTCCATCAAACGTTGCGCCTCGGCATGTCGCTCCTCGACTCCGAGATCACTACCGCCCGCGATGCGGGCGCGACGAAGATGCCGGGCGATGTCGCGTTCAAGCTGCACGACACGTACGGGTTCCCGTTCGAGCTGACGCTCGAGATCGCGCAGGACGCGGGCCTCGAGATCGACCGCGCCGACTTCGAGGTACTGATGGACGAGCAGCGTGCGCGTGCCCGCAGCGACCGGCGCGCGAAGCTGGACCTGACGGATAGCGAGGCGCTGACGCGCGTCCTCTCCGAGTCCGGCCCGAGCCTCTTCACCGGCTACGAGCGAACGGAGCAGGAAGCGAAGCTCATCGGAATCGTGCGCGCCGGCGAGCAGGTCCCCTCGGCAAGGGAAGGCGACGAGGTCGAAGTCGTCCTGGATGCGACCCCGTTCTACCCGGAGGGAGGCGGCCAGGTCGGCGACCACGGCGTCATCGAGGTCGACGGCGCGCGCCTCGAAGTCGCGGACACGCAGCGGCGGCTCGGCGATCTCATCGTGCATACGGCCACGGTCGCGCGCGGCGAGGTGCAAGCCGGGACGCCGGCGTTGGCGCGCGTCGATCCCGCGTGGCGCGCCGCGACCGAGCGAAGCCACTCGGCGACGCACATCGTCCACGCGACGCTGCGGCAAACGTTGGGCGAGCAGTCTCGCCAAGCGGGGTCGCTCGTCGAGCCGGGGCGGCTCCGTTTCGACTTCCCGTACCACGAGCGCGTTCCGCTGGAGGTGCTCGACGAGATCGAGACGACCGTCAACCGCCGGCTGTTGTGGTCCGACCCTGTGCGCGCGTACGAGACGACGATGGCCGAGGCGCGCTCACGCGGTGCGCTCATGTTGTTCGAGGAGAAGTACGGCGACTTCGTGCGCGTCGTCGAGATCGGGAACTATTCGATCGAGCTGTGCGGGGGAACGCACGTCACACGCACGAGCGACGTCGGCGTGGTCAAGATCCTCGGCGAGTCGTCGATCGGCTCGAATCTGCGCCGGATCGAAGCGCTAACCGGCGCCGCGGCGATCGAGGACTTCCGCAATGCGCGCGCGGTGCTCGACCGGATCGCGGCGCTGTTGAAGACGTCACCGGAGGATGCACCCGCACGCATCGAGCGGCTGCTCGCGGACCTCAAAGCGGCCGAGCAACAGATCAAGAAGGCGCAGAGCGCGGGGCAGAAGGAAGAGGCCGCCGATATCGCCGCGAAAGCAGAACGGATCGGCACGACGTCGTTCGTCGCGGGCGAGGTTCCCGGGCGCGCGGTCGGCGATCTCCAGAAGCTCGCGGTCGCCGTCCGCGACGCGATCGGTGCGCCGGCGGCCGTCGTGTTGGGGTCGGCGGCCGACGGGCGCGCGGGCATCGTGGCGGCGGTGGACAAGGGAACCGCCTCATCCGGGACGAAAGCCGCGGCCTTGATCGCACAAGCGGCGAAGGCGATCGGGGGAGGAGCCGGCGGCCGGGACGACGTCGCGACCGGCGGCGGGAAGAACGTCGACGGTTTGGCCGAAGCGCTCCGGCTTGCGCGCGCGGCGGCGGAAGAGCTATTCCGCTGAGTATGCCGCGCGCGCTCGGCGTCGACCTGGGGACCAGACGGATCGGACTCGCCATCTCGGATGCGCGCGGCACGGTCGCTACGCCGTACGCGACGCTGGAGCGCACGAACGACGAGCACGATGCGAAAGCGATCGCAGAAGTCGCGTCGGCGGAGGAAGCGAAGCTGATCGTGCTCGGTCATCCGTTGATGCTCGACGGCACTCGCGGCGACGCGGCCGCGGTTGCGGAAGCGTTCGCCGCGAAGCTGAAAGAGTCCGGCATCCGTGTGACGCTGTGGGACGAGCGCCTCACGACCAAGCAAGCAGAGAGCAGCTTGAAACGCCGCGGCATGAAGGGTCGCGAGCGGCGCGCGGTTGTCGATAAGGTCGCGGCACAGGTTCTCCTGCAGTCCTATCTCGACACCAAACGCTGAGGATCCGTGTTAGAGGAAACCGAGGTCAACGAAGAGCCGACCCCGCCGGCGCCACCGAAACGACGGCGTCGCAGGCGGATCCTCGCCGTTCTGCTCCTCCTGTTCATCCTGCTCGTCGGCACCGGCGCGGGTTACGTCTGGTGGGCGATGGGCGGGACCGCGAACGGGACCCCCGTTCGCGTGATCATCCCCGAAGGAGCAAGCGGAAGCGAGATCGCCGCGATCTTGCAGCGTGCCAAGGTGGTGCGCTCCGGGTTCATCTTCCGACTGGTCGCGCGACTCCGCGGCATCTCGACCGACCTCAAGCCGGGTGCGTACGATCTGACGACCGGAATGGGCGTGACGAAAGCATTGGACAGGTTGCGCAGCGGTGTCCCGTTGGAAGTCTTCCGCATCACGATCCCGGAAGGGAAAACGATTCCCGAGATCGCTGCGATCGTGGGCAAGGACTCGAAGATCACCGCAGCGCAGTTCCTCGCCGCCGTTCGCAGCGGACGGCACCGTCTTCCCATCATGCCGAAAGGATCGACGAACCTTGAGGGGCTGCTCTTCCCGAAGACGTACGAGATCGTCGAGAAGACAACCGCCGACGACCTCGTCGACATGATGCTGAATCAGTTCACGCTGGACACGGCCGGCCTTGACTTCTCCAAGGCGGCCGCTCATCACATAACGCCGTACCAAGCAGTGATCGTTGCGAGCTTGATCGAGCGGGAGGCGAAGATCGAGCGCGACCGGCCGGACGACTACACGAACGTGCACTCCGCGTACAACACGTACCTGCACGACGGGCTGCCGCCCGGGCCGATCGCGTCGCCTGGGCTCGCGGCGCTACAAGCGGCGTTGAGCCCCGCGAACACCAACTACTACTACTACGTGCTCACGTCCGATCAACGCTCCCACTGCTTCGCACGCGACCAAGCGGAATTCAACCGCTGCCGGAACGCTGCATGAGCGCGCGCAAGCTGGCCTGCATCATCGGCTGGCCGGTCGCGCGAAGCCTCTCACCCGCGATCCATAACGCCGCGTTCGCAGCGCTCGGCCTCGACTGGACCTACGTGCCGCTGGCCGTGCGACCCGGCGCGATCGAGGAAGGCATGGGCCTCGTCCGCGAGCTCGGCGTCGAAGGCGCCAACGTCACGATGCCGCACAAGCAAGCGGTGGTTCCTTTCCTCGAGCGGCTCGAAGGAGACGCGCAGACCCTCGGCGCGGTCAACACGATCGTGCGAGAGGACTCCGCGCTCGTGGGCTTCAACACCGACGGGCCCGGATTCCTCGCCGCGATCCGAGAGGAGGCCGCGTTCGATCCGAGCGGGAAGCGCGCGCTGGTGCTCGGGGCCGGGGGAGCGGCGCGCGCGGTCGCGGTCGCGCTTGCAACGGCCGGCGCGACCGTGACGGTCTCCGCGCGACGCCCGGAGCAAGCAGCAGAGGTCACCGCGCTCGCCGGGGGGATCGACCCGGTGCCGTGGGGCTCGCCGCGCGCGCCGCCGGAGCGACCGCGCTCGACGGGCTCGGCATGCTCGTCCATCAAGCGGCCCTGAGCTTCCGGCTGTGGACGGGCCGGGATGCTCCGATCGACGTCATGCAGGAGGCCGCGCGCGCGGCGGCCGAGCAGCCCGACCTCGGGTAAAGCGTCCCGTTCGCCCTGCCGAATACTCAATCGAAGCCACATAAAGGGAGGGGCCATGCTGAATGGCAACCTCGATACGTTCGCGCTGCCCGACGTGCTCCGATTCATCGCGTCCGGCGCTGTGACCGGACGGGTCGAGATCACGCGGGACGACGTCGTCGGGGAGCTCGCCGTCGATCAGGGCCGATTCGTCGGTGCGAGCCTCTCGGATGAGGAAGCACCGTCCACGGTAGACGAGGCTCTCGACATCGCCGTGCTGTTGTTCGACGGCTCGGGCGGCGCGTTCGAGGTCGTCCAGGAAGAGTGGGTCGGCGGCCCGCTGAGCCTCACGGCGGACGAGCTCGTGAAAGCCGTCGAGCGCCGGCGCAAGGAGTGGGCTGCAGTCGTCGATCAGCTCGGTGCGCTCGATGAGCCGCTCGTCATCGCGTCGACCCTCCCGAACGGGACGGATCAGATCCTCGTTCGCGCCGAACAGTGGCGATTCTTGTCGTTCCTCGACGGCCGTCGCAGTGTGCAAGACGTCGCGCGCGACACCGCGACGAGCGTGTACGCGACCGCCGTCGCCCTCGCCGAGATGGCGAACGCCGGCATGATCGCGCGCGGTCACGCCGATTGGGTCGAGCAGCCTGCACCCAAGCGCTCTAAGAAGGCTGCGGAGCCGGACGCGACGGAAGCGCTGCACGACTTGGCGGAAGAGGAAAGCGACGACGAGGCCGAAGAGCCGGCGCCGCCGTCGCGCCGCGGTGCGGTACGCCCTCTGCGGGCGCCGACGCGAGAGGAGCAGCGCATCCGCCTCCGTCGCTAGGAGGCTGATCGCCGGGGGCATCGATGGCTGACGTCCGGCCGATGCGGAGCGCGGGAGATCCTCAGCGAGCGTCGGGGATCCCCGAAGCGCCGACGCCCGTCAAGCGGACGCGCGCGCTCGGCGAGATCCTGGTCGACGACGGATTCATCACGCAAGCGCAGCTGGACGAAGCACGTCGCGAAAGCGAGCAATCCGGCAAGAGCCTCGGGCGAACGCTGATCGACATGAGCTTGGTCGGCGAGGCGGCTCTCGTCAAGGCGCTCGCGACGCAGATCGGTCTTCCGTTCATGGATCTGGCCGACTTCCAGATCGACCTGACGGCGGCATCTCTCGTCCCCCATTCGATCGCGAAGCGCTATACGGCGCTCCCGATCGCGTTCGAGGAAGAAACCCTGATCGTTGCGATGAGCGATCCGGGCAACGTGTTCGCCGTCGACGACATCAGAACGCTGACCGGACGGGACATCCGGATCGTCGTTTCGACGCGCACAGACATCGCCGATGCGATCGAGCGGGTTTCGCGCGTCGACGCCGAGGTCGGCGACCTCGCCGCAACGGCCGCGGCCGAAGAGCAAGAGATCGACGACGTTGCCTCACTGAAGGAATCCGTCGACGAAGCCCCCATCGTCAAGCTCGTTAACCTCCTGATCACGCAAGCAGTCAACGACCGGGCGTCGGACATCCACATAGAGCCCCAGGAACGCGATGTTCGCATCCGGTACCGGATCGACGGCGTGCTCCACGAGGTCATGCGATCGCCGAAGTCGATCCAGAACGGGGTCTTGTCTCGCCTGAAGATCATGGCCGACATCGACATCGCAGAGCGGCGCGTGCCGCAAGACGGACGCGTTGGCCTGGTGGTCGGGGGGAAAGCGATCGACCTCCGTGTCGCGACGATGCCCACCGTTCACGGCGAGAAGGCCGTGATCAGGATCTTGGACAAGTCCCACGCGCTGTTGAACCTGAGCGACCTGGGGTTCAGCGAGCACAACATGGAGCGATACGAGCGTTCTTTCCGGAAACCGTACGGGATGATCCTCGTGACGGGACCGACCGGCTCCGGTAAATCGAC
>VAWS01000015.1 GCA_005884515.1 Actinomycetota bacterium | reverse complement strand
TCGGCCCAGATCCTTTACGCGCCGATCCACACGCACCCCGGCGAAGACGGCATCATCCACGTCGAATCGCCGACGCAGCGCGATTTCACGCTCGGGGAGTTCTTCGACGTCTGGGGCGTACTGTTCACGCCGACGTGCATCGGAAGCTACTGCAACGCCGGGAACGAGCACCTCCAGGTCTTCGCGAACGGCAAGGTCGTGACCGGTAACCCCCGTCAGCTGAAGCTGACCCCACACGAGGAGATCGTCGTCACGTTCGGGACGCCCGACCAGATCCCGAAGCCGTATCCCGTCTCGTACAACTTCCCGACAGGCTTGTGACGATCAGCTGAATAGCATGCGCGGCGCAGGAATCTCGGCCGCGGCACGGAATCCCTCCTGAATGGACCGTCGCAGCTTCCTCCGCCTCGCCGGCTTGTCCGCAGCGGGTGCCGCGATGTCGCCGTCCTTCGCCCGAGCAGCCTCACGCAACGCCCTCTCGCAGCTGGTCAACGGACCGGTCGTCGACCGGTTCCCTCAGATCCAGCACGTCGTGGTGCTGGTCATGGAGAACCATTCGTTCGACAACGTCCTCGGTACGCTGAAGCGACCACACGTCGATGGGCTGAGGTTCCGCCGGGGCGTCGCCGTCGATAGCAATCCGGACGCGAGCGGGAAACCGGTGCGCGCGTTCCACCTCCCCACGATGTGCCAAGACGGCTACCACGTCACTCAGTCGTGGAATGCGTCGCACCGGCAATGGAACCACGGCGCGATGGACGGATTCGTCGTCACGTCCGGCACCGAGGCGATGGGGTACTACACGGAAGACGACCTGCCGGTCACGCACGCGCTGGCGAAGATCTTCCCCGTCTGTGACCGCTGGTTCTGCTCGACCTTGTGTCAGACGTTCCCGAACCGCATGTTCATGTTCGCCGGCACCGCGCAAGGAGCGACGGCTACCGACGTGCAGGAGCGCGCGCAAGCGTCTCCGCCGAAGGCCGGCACGATGTTCGACCGTCTCACTCAAGCCGGCATCTCATGGAAGAACTACATGGGAGATCTCGGTGACTCGATGCTGTGGGGTCCCACGTACTTTGCCAAGAACGCCCCGCACGTAACGTCGGTGGCCGAGTTCTACATCGACGCCGCCGCGGGGCTGCTCCCCACGGTTTCAATCATCAGCCCGGAAGCCGAAGAGATCTCGGAAGAGAACCCGCAGAACATGGCGATCGGGGAAGCGTTCGTGTGGTCGATCGCCAACGCGGTGCTCACGTCGCCGCTGTGGTCGTCGAGCATGCTCGTGATCACGTACGACGAGCACGGCGGCTACTACGACCACGTTCCGCCGTTCGCCGTCCCCAACCCGGACGGCACACACCCGAACGTTCCCAACTACGCTCCGGACGACTACACGCTGAGCGGCTTCCGCGTCCCGTCGATCGTGATCTCGCCGTGGGCGAAGCGGGATTACGTCTCGCACGTTCCGCGGGAGCACACGGCGATCCTGGGGTTCATGGAGAAGAAGTGGAACCTGCCCCCGCTCACGCGGCGAGATGCGGCGGCCGACGACCTGCTCGACATCTTCGACTTCAAGAGGCCTTCATTCCTGAAGGCGCCCGGCCTGCCGATGCCGGACGTGCTGGCTCCCACGGTGAAGTGCATCCAGGCCGGGCAGCGGCCGATCGCGGTCCCCGGCGCTTAGATCTTCAGCGGCCGGATCGGGGCCAGGATCGCATTCGGATCCTCGCGCCATATCTCGGGCTGAACGTCGATGTACAGCTCGATCTCGTTTCCGTCGGGATCCTCGATGTACAGGCTGTGGGTCACCGTGTGGTCTGCGGTGCCCCCGACGCGCGCGCCGGCCTCCAGTAGCTCGTTCATCGCCTGCCGCAGCTCCTCATCGGTCGTCCCGATCTTCAGACCGAAGTGGTACATCCCGACGCGACGGCCGGCCGGGATCGGCGTTGCGTTCTCGCCGACTTCGATCAGCAACAGCTCGTGATGCGTGCGCCCCGAGGAGAAGGCCACGGCCGGCATGCCCGTCATCCCGGCGACTTCTTTCCACCCGAGGACGTCGCGATAGAAATGGCGCGAGCGCTCGAGGTTCCTTACGTACAGGACGAGATGACCCAGCTCCTTGACCTCCATCGATCCACCTCTCTTTGGTAGCCCCACTACAACGATAAGGCGGGCCCTACTTCTTTCCGAGACCGTATCGTGTCTGGATGGACGGCGAGCAGGCGGTTCCGCAGGCGCCCCGGCGCGCGCGCGGCGCCCTGCGCGCGATCGCCGTCGACATCACCCCGTTCAAGGTTTCCCGCGATTACCGCCGGATCTGGTGGGCGGAGCTGCTGTCGCAGGTCGGCTCGCAGATCACCGTCGTCGCCGTGTTCATCCAGGTGTATCAGCTGACCCGCTCCCCCGCCGCGCTCGGCGTCGTCGGTTTGGTTCAACTCGTTCCGTTGAGCATCGCGACCATCGTGGGCGGTCCTCTTATCGACAGGCTCGACCGCCGCAAGATCCTGCTCGCCACTCAAGCCGGTCTCGTCGCGATGTCGGCGACCCTTCTCATCGGGTCGACGCTTCACAGGACTCCGCTCTGGCTCGTGTACCTCCCCGTCGGTCTGGCCGCGGGGTTCTCCGGCATCGGATCTCCGACGCGCGGTTCGATCGTGCCGAACCTCATCCCGATCGAACTGCTGTCGTCGGCCGTCGCGCTGAATCAGATCATGTGGAACGCGGCGATGGTCGCCGGCCCCGCCCTCGGCGGCATCATCGTCGCGACTTCGAAAACACACGGCTTGACCTACGCGTACGCGGCCGACGTGGTCTCGTTCGCAGCGACGATCTACGTCACGCTGCGACTGCCGGCACAGATACCGAAGAACAACGCCGAGCAGCCCTCGACCGGCGCGCGCGCGATCCGAGACGCGTTCACGTTCCTCAAAGGCAAACGCGTGTTGCAGGCGACGTTCGTCGTCGACCTCGTCGCCATGATCTTCGGTATGCCGCGCGCGCTGTTCCCGATCCTGGCGGTGAAACAGTTCCACCGCGGCCCCGAGATCGTGGGGGCATTGTTCTCCTCGATCGCGGTGGGCGCACTGATCGGCGCGTCGACGGCGGGTTGGGTAACGCGTATCCGCCGCCAAGGCCTGGCCGTGCTGGTTGCGGTCTCGATCTGGGGAGGATGCATCGCGCTCTTCGGCGCCATCCACGTGCTTGCCCTCGCCTTCATCCTGCTGGCTGCGGCGGGCGCGGCCGACGTGATATCGGCGGTGTTCCGCGGGACGATCCTGCAGTCGACAGTAACGGACGCGTTCCGGGGGAGGCTGACGGCCATCCACATCCTGGTTGTGACCGGTGGCCCGCGGCTCGGCGATGTGATCGGGGTCTTGATGCCCCAGTTCACGCGCTATCGGGTGGGCGGGCCGGCCGCGCAGAGCTAAGAACTTCGCAATCCCTCCGCGGAGTTGGTCCGTATCCCTCGTGATGACGCGCGCGCGGCGATGGAACCGGAGGGGAGTTCTCCTCGCGTTCATATGCGGGATCAGTTCGATCGCACTCGGCGGCTCGGCGGTCGCCGCCACGAGATCCGTGTCGATGCAGAACATCGCGTACAACCCAACCTCCGTGACCATCCATGTTGGGGACAAGGTCACGTGGACCAACAACGAGACGGGCTTGTACGCGCCTCAGCACACGGCCACCTCGGACGACGGCCACACCTTCGACTCCGGGTTTCTCAACCCGGGGCAGAGCTACTCGTTCACGTTCACCAAAGCGGGAAAGTTTGCCTTCCACTGCAACGTTCACTCGAACATGCATGGAACGGTGACGGTCATCGGCTCCACGCCGTCTTCGTCTCCGTCTCCAACACCGACGCATACGCGCCCGAAGCCGACCGCGACGGCGACGGCCAAGCCGGTGGTTGTGCCCGCGTCGCCAACTCCCACGTCCTCGGTGAAGCCGTCGCCTCGCGCGTCGAAGACACAAAGGCCCTCTGCAACACCCAAGGCTCACGTCACCCCTTCCGCGTCGGCCGGCCGTGTGGCCGCTGCTGTCGGCTCGTCGTCATCGAAGGGAAGCGGAGCCGTGTACGTGTGGGCTGCCGCCGCACTCGTCGTCGTCGCCGCAGCTGGAGCGCTGTTGCTTCGCGCGCGCAAAACGCATCGGTAACGCACACGTCACACACGTTACGTCGCGTTCGTAAGCGCGTGAATTAGTGCCCCGCTACCATCCTCCCCGATGGTGAGGCGAACGGCCAAGATAAAGAGTCAGCGCGCGCGGCGCGTCAGCGCGCCGTTCCTACTTGCGGCGCGGCTGCTCGACATACGAGCAACGCATCGTGCGATGCTCGAACGATTCGCGAAGCGTGGTGCGATCGCGATCATGTTCACCGATATCGTCGACTTCACGAAAGCAACCGAAGCCGGCGGCGACAAGACCGCGACGAAACTACTCGACGCGCACGATGCGGTGGTCGAGACACACGTTCGGCGCGCGAAAGGCCGGATCATCAAGTCGCTCGGCGACGGCTCGATGGCCGTGTTCAACGATCCCGCCGATGCGGTCCGGGCCGCGGTCGGGATCTTGGAGTCTGTGCGAGATCTTCCCGCCATACGTGGGTGGATGCTCCGCGTTCGGATCGGCATCGACGCCGGCAAGCCGAGCAAGCGCGGCGACGACTACATCGGCCACACCGTGAACCTCGCGGCACGCCTCACGCGCCGCGCGCGTCCCGGGGAAGCGCTGGTCACCGAAGCGGTTCAGGCATCGCTGAAGAAGCTCGACGGCGAGGCGCGTTGGGAGAAGCTCGGCGAAGTAGCGCTGAAGGGGATGGCGACGCCGCCGAAGGCGTGGCGGTTGCGGGTCGGACGTGCGCGCCGGAAGCCGAAGGCTAGTGCGTCGCGAAGAACCCCAGCACGGTCTCGTTGAAGCGTTCCGCCTCTTCGAGCTGGATCGCATGCGCCGACTCGAAAACCTCCAGCCGTGCGCCGGGGATGAGCGACGCAACCTCCGCGGAGAGCTCCGGCGGTACGAGGATGTCACGTTTCCCCGTTAGCACGAGGGTCGGCACGTCGGCCGCTCCGAGGCGCGCGCGCACATCGTGCGCCTCGGCGGCGTCCAGCTGACGCAGGTATCCCTCGAGCGGCGTCTCGGCCATCGTCTTCTCGATCACGTCCATCAAGCCGGGCGAGTCCTGGAATAGGGATGGGGAGAAGATGAAGAGGGCGCGGAACCGCACGAGCGCCTCGACGCCTTGCGAGTTCAGGATGTCGAGCTGGAGCGCTCGGAGGCGGGAGCGCCAGACGCTTGGGCCCGCCCACGTGGATCCAAGCGCGAGCGACCGCACGCGCTCGGGCGCGGCCAGGACCAGCTCTTGCGCGATCGCGCCGCCGAGCGACACGCCCAGCACGCGCGCGCGTTCGATCCCCTCAGCGTCCATCACCGCGAGCGTGTCGGCCGCCATCTGCTTCGTCGTGTACGGACCGGCAGGCGTGGACGACTTTCCGACGCCGCGGTTGTCGATCAGTACCAGCCGGTAGCGCTCGGCGAACGCCGTCGCTTGCATCGCCCAGCCGCGCAGGTCGGCACCGAGCCCCATTTCCGGAGCTCGACGAGAGAATCGCGGAGTGCGTCGGCGAGGCTCCAGATGTCGGGCATGAGCTCGCGGCACGAGACGATCCCGAAGTTCATCGCGCCCACGTAGCTCCACACGGTGATGTTCAGACCGATGCCTTCCAAGATCGGTCCGACCGAGGAGAGCCCCTCGAGGCGCGCGCCGACGATCTCGAGCGGGCCCGGCGGCCCGGGAACGTTGGAAACGACGAGGTTGATGGGCGGGCGATGGCGCGACGCCCATCCCTTCCGGGAGTACAGGCGCATGAACCACGCGAAGGGTCGCGGGGGCGTTCGTTGAGACCAGTCGGCAAGCATCTCGGTGCCGAGGATGTTGTGCACGACCTTGGCTGCTTTGGTCACTTCCTGCACCGCCTTCAGGCGCGCGACGGGATCGTCGAGGTCGGTGCGGAGCGACACGAACATGTTCGAGACACGGTTGCCGCCGAGGCGCGTCTCGGTGCTGGTCGAAACCGGAACGCCGGCGATCAACGGCTTCGCCGGCAACTCTCCTCGGTCCGAAAGATAACGACGCAGCGCGCCCGCGCAGACGGCCAGAACGACGTCGTTGACGGTAACCCCAAACGCCGATCGCACCGCTTTCACGTCCGCAAGTGACAGCGTGGTCATCGCGAACGTTCGGTGCGGGGTCAACGATGCGTTGAACGAGGTCCTGGGTGTTGAGAACGGGAGCGGTGTCTTCACGTCGGACGAGGTGCGGTGCCGACGCAACGCGGTCAGGGCCTCGAACGTTCGCCGCAGCAGGTTGGGGAGCCCGCGAAGGTCGCGGCCGAGGTCGGCGACGGCGTCGAACAGCAGCGTCTTGTTCGACGGGATGCGTTCCGGTTTCCACGAGGAGCCGGGAGAGGGCTGCTCGGGCACGGTCTGCATCACATTCGCGAGCAATGCGGCTGCGGCGAGGCCGTCCGCGATCGTGTGATGCATCTTCGCAACGAAGCCGACCCTCCCATCTTCGAGACCCTCCACGACCCAGATCTCCCACAGCGGATGCCCGCGGTCGAGCGGCCTGCTCGCGATGTCGGAGATCATCTCGCAGAACTCATGCGGGCCGCCCGGTGCTGGGCAGCCGACACGCCGAACGTGATAGTCGATGTCGAAATCTGGGTCCTCGATCCACACTGGATGGTGCACGCGCAACGGCACCTCGACGATCCGGCGCCGGAACGGCGGGAGCAGATGGATCCGCGAGGCGAGGACGTCTTTCACGGCTTGGAACGAATACGGGGGTGTCGAGCCGGCCGGATCGACGACCGCGATCTTCAGCGTGTGCATGTGCGCGGTCGGCGTCTCCATGTACAGGAAACCCGCGTCGAGACCGCTCAGCCGCTCCACGCGGGGCATCCTTGCACGGAGCCCGGCGCGCGCGCCAGGCCTTACAACAAGCCGCTCGTCTGCAGTGCTTCTTGGACGAAGCCGCCCACCTCGCCGCGCCACATGAACGCGACGTGGTTCGAGTTGAACCATGCGATGCGCGGCATCCCCCAATGGAGCCACAGCTTGTGGGCCTGGGCCGGCGTCGCCATCCGGTCGGCGAGCCCCGCACAGATGAAGAGCCGCTCCGTCGGAACGACCGCCGGCAGCCCGAGCGGCGATACGAGCCGGTGCACGTCTTCGGCTTCTTCGCTTATCAGCCCGTGCTCTTCCGCGCGCTTGCGAAGGTTGCGGGGACCGTGCTCGATGAAGAGGTCGGTGAGGTTGCACGTCGGGAACGCCGAGAGCACGAACGAAAGGTCGGGATCCAGCCCCGCCAGGATCCCGGCGAGGTGCGCGCCCATCGACACGCCGTAGAGCCCGACCGTCGTGCCGCCTTGCGCGCGGATCCAGTCGAGCACCCTCCGCACGTCCCACACCGCTTGCGCGAACCCGTGGACGATGTCGACGAGGTTGTAGGTCATGAACGCAGCGCCCGACAGACGGCCGATCCGTCGCGGTCCGTGCAGAGGCGCGATCGGGAACACAACGTTCAGGCCGAGCACGCGATGCAACCACATCGCGCGGAATCCCCAGAGGTCGACGTACGGATACCCCATCCCGAACGCGTGCAGACAGACGACCCACGGCCGGTCTTGTCCGTAGCGATGGCGAAGGACCCATGCGTGCGCGGTTCGGTTCGCCTCGTACGACAGCCAGCGATCGTGTCCCGGGTCCTGTGCATCCGGTTCGTACCCGCTTTCGAACGACAGATGCTCGAAGCCGACACCGGGGAGGCGCGATCGCGAGATGCTCGGCGTATCGAGGAGCGGCGGTCGCGGGTGGAAGCTCGTCGGATCGGCGATCCATCCTCGCCGCGCGTACAGCTCGTGCGCCGCGCCGACCTCCTTCGTGACGCGTTCGAAGCCTTCCGTCGTCGGCATACGTCCCGGCGTTTTCATGACCGCGACGGTCCACTCGTCGAGGGCGGCGAGTGCGAGCAGGCTGGGCGTCAGGCGCAGCGGTGGGATCGCCGCGCTATCCTGACCCGTCGACCCGTTCGCGATACGCGCGCGGCGGCCTTCTGTGATGGCGAACCCGACCAGCCGGGGAGCCGGAGTGATCAAACCGCCGACGTACGAGAGGATCGCGGACGCGCCGATCCGGGGAGCGGGCTGCGTCCGACCGGCTTCGGCCATACGCGAATAGTAGTACCTAGGAGCGGCGAAGTGGCGACGTTCAACCTCGCGGATCTATTCGAGATGGTTTGTGACGCCGTTCCCGATCGTGAAGCCGTCGTCTCGGGCGAGCGGCGTTTCACATACCGAACACTCGACGATCGCGCCAACCGCCTCGCCCACCACTTGGCGTCCGTCGGCATCGGCCGCGGCCACCACGTCGGGCTCCAGCTGCTCAACGGAACCGAGTACGTCGAGGGGATGCTCGCGTGCTTCAAGATCCGCGCGGTGCCGATCAACGTGAACTACCGGTACGTCGAAGACGAGCTGCGGTATCTCTACGACGACGCGGACCTGCGCGCGGTGATCGTCCACCGGCAGTTCGGCGAGCGGATCGCGAAGATACAGCCGTCGCTGGAGCTCTTGAAGCACGTCCTCGTCGTCGAGGACCGTACCGACGTCCCTCTGCCCGACGGTGCGCGCGCCTATGAGGCCGAGCTTGCCTCCGCGTCTCCTGCGCGCGACTTCGGGGCCCGCTCCGCGGACGACGTCTATTGCGCGTATACCGGCGGGACCACCGGGATGCCCAAAGGCGTGCTGTGGCGACAGGAAGACATCTTCTTCGCGGGGATCGGCGGAGGGGATCCGCTCCACGCGGGGAACGTCATCGAGCGGCCGGAAGGGCTGCTCGAACGGATCTACGACGTGGGACTGTGCGCGCTGCCGACGCCGCCGTTCATGCACGTGAGCTCGCACTGGCTCGTGTTCTCGATGCTGCTCGGCGCAGGGAAGATCGTGATCGCGCCGGGCGGACGGTTCGACCCGGCGACGATCTGGCGGCTGGTCGGAGACGAGCGCGTGAACGTGCTGGTGATCGTGGGCGACGCGATGGCGCGGCCGCTCGCCGACGAGCTGGAAGCGCGCGCAAGCACATACGACACATCGACGTTGATGGTGGTCGGCTCGGGCGGCGCGGTTCTTTCGCCGGACACGAAAAACAGGCTCACCGCCGTCCTGCCGAACGCGTTCATCGTCGACGGGTTCGGCTCGTCCGAGACCGGAACGATGGGTGCCCAACCGTCGAGCGCCGCCCCGCTCGGGTACTACAAGGACGCACAGAAGACGGCGGACACGTTCGTCGAAGTCGACGGCGTTCGCTGGGTGACGCCCGGCGACTTCGCGATCGTCGACACTGACGGCACGATCGTGCTTCGCGGCCGCGGCTTGGTGAGCATCAACACCGGCGGCGAGAAGGTGTTCCCCGAAGTGGTCGAAGCCTCGCTGAAAGAGCATCCCGACGTGTTCGATGCGGTCGTGGTCGGCGTGCCCGATGAGCGATGGGGAGAGCGCGTCGTTGCGGTCGTGCAGCCGAGAACGGCGCGCGCGCCGACGCTTCAAGAGGTCCAGGATTTCCTGCGCGCGCGCCTTGCCGGATACAAGGTTCCGAGAGACCTCGTGGTCGTCGAGAAGGTCGAGCGGCAGCCCAGCGCGAAACCCGACTACCGTTGGGCTCGCGAGCGCGCGGTGGAAGCGCTCGCCGGAGGACCGTCATGAGCGACGCGGTGCATCCGGGCGCAGGACGCGACCCGGCGACGATCGAGCGGTACCAGAGGCTGCTCGAGATCTACGCCAGCTACTACCGGCCGGAGGTTCGAGGTTTCGAGTCATTGCCGGAGAAGGGCCCGTTCCTCGTCATCGGGAACCACTCCGGCGGCGCGACACCACCGGACATGCCGATCCTCATGTCGGCCTGGTGGCGGCAGCGCAGCGTCGAGGAACCCGTCTACGGCCTGTTCCACTCCTTCTTCCTCGGGCTTCCCGGCGTGCGCGATCCGCTGACCAAGTTCGGCGCGCTCGAAGCGGGGTGGGACGCGGCCGAAACGGTGCTGCGCGACGGCGGCATCGTGGTGGTTTATCCGGGCGGCGATCACGAGGCGTTCCGCCCGTGGAACAAGCGGAACGAGATCGACTTCGCCGGGCGCACCGGCTTCATCAAGCTTGCGTTGCGGACCGGCGTTCCGATCGTGCCGGCCGTCACCCACGGCGTGCAGGACTCGATCATCGTCTTGTCGCGCGGCGAGGGCCTCGTTCGCTACATGCCGCACTTGAAGCGATGGCGGCTGAAGGTCATGCCGGTGATGGTCGGACCGCCGTGGGGACTGTCGTTCGGGCTCCCGACGCTTCCCTTGCCGGCGAAAGCGACCGTGCAGCTCGGGCCTCCGATCGACCTTCGCGTCGAGAATGGTCCCGAAGCAGAGCATGACGAACCGTACGTGCGCGCCTGCTACGAACGCGTTACGGGGCGGATGCAGTCGACGTTGGACCGGCTGGCGAAAGAGCGCGGTGGTGCGCCGTGGCCGGTCTCACTCGTGCGGCGATAGCCGTTATTTCTTTGCCCTCGAGCGGCCCGCCGAACGGGGGACCGGCGATCGGTCGCTAAGCGCGCGGATGTCCTCGAGCTTGAAGGGCTCCGGCGCCT
>VAWS01000043.1 GCA_005884515.1 Actinomycetota bacterium | reverse complement strand
GTGTCCTTCGACCCACCGGCGCTCACGTTCATCTGCTCGCCGAACAACCCGACCGGCAGTGCGCACCCGTTGTCCGTCGTCGAGGCCGCGCTGGAAGCGGGGCCGGGGCTCGTCGTGGTCGACGAGGCCTACGGCGAGTTCGGCGGTGAGTCGGCGCGCGCGCTGCTCGATAAGTACGAGCGGCTTGTGGTCATCCGGTCCTTCTCGAAGTCGTGGCGGCTCGCCGGCGCGCGCATCGGATACATGCTCGCCCACCCGTGGCTGATCGACGCGATCCAGGTCGCGCGTCTCCCGTACCACCTGTCGGCGCTGACGCAGGCCGCGGGAGAGGTCGCCTTGAAGCACGCGCAGGTCGTGCTCGACGGTGTCGCCGAGATCGTCGCGGAACGCGACCGGCTGTCGAAGGAGCTCGAGCGCGTCCCCGGCGTCGAGGTCTTCCACTCGGACGCGAACTTCATCTTGTTCCGCACGCCGGTCGACGGCAGCTCGCTGTGGAAGCAGCTGGCCGATAACGGCGTGCTCGTGCGCGACTTCTCGCAGGTGATCCCGCGCGCGCTGCGCGTCACGGTGGGAACCGGGAACCAGAACGCCGACTTCGTCGAAACGTTGAGGAGCGTGCTCGCCCATGGCGCCTAAGAAGAAGGTTGCAACGTCGAGCGCGCGCGTCGTGCGCGGGAAGCGGCGCGCGACGATCAACCGAGCGACGAAGGAGGTCCGGGTCGACGTGACGCTTGTGCTGGACGGGACCGGCGACGCGAGCGCGAAGACGGGCATCCCGTTCTTCGACCACATGCTCGAGCAGCTCGGCAAGCACGCTG
Organism: Actinomycetota bacterium; assembly: GCA_005884515.1. GTDB lineage: Bacteria > Actinomycetota > AC-67 > AC-67 > AC-67 > AC-67. The sequence continues at coordinate 13,522 of VAWS01000043.1, read as the reverse complement.
GGTTCGACCTCACCGTGCGCGCGCAAGGCGACCTGGAAGTCGACGCGCACCACACGGTCGAGGACACCGGGATCGCGGTCGGCGAAGCGGTGTCGGCGGCGCTGGGGGACAAGTCCGGGATCGCGCGCTTCGGTTCGGCGCTGGTTCCGTTGGACGAAGCGTTGGTGCAAGTTGCCCTCGACCTGTCCGCCCGGCCGTACCTCGCGCACGACGTCGACGCGAAATCGAAGGTGATCGGCGCGTACGACACGCGGCTCACAGAGGAGTTCGTGCGCGCGTTCTGCCAAGCCGCCGGCGCGACGGTGCACGTGCGCATGCTGGCGGGCAAGAACCCGCACCACATCGTCGAGGCCGAGTTCAAGGCGCTCGCGCGCGCGCTCGGTGAAGCGTCCCGCGTGACCGGCGACGGGATCCCGTCCACCAAAGGGAAGCTGTGACCAAGTTCACCGTCCTCGATTTCGAGATGGGCAACCTGCGGTCGGTGGCCAAGGCGTTGGAGAAGGTTGGGGCGTCCGTCGATGTGTCCGCCGAGGTCGATCGTGAGGCCGACGCGCTCGTCGTCCCGGGGCAGGGCGCGTTCGGGTCGTGCGTGCTGAACCTCGGGCCGCGCATGGACGACGTGCGTGCGTGGATCGCGGACGGCCGCCCGTACCTCGGGATCTGCCTCGGCTTGCAGGTGCTGTTCGACTCGTCGGAAGAGTCCGAGGAGAAGGGGGCTGCGATCTTTTCCGGCGACGTCGTGCGCTTCCCCGCGGGCCCGAAGGTCCCGCACATCGGCTGGAACGAGGTGTCGCCGCGCGCCGGCGCGCGCCTGTTCGACGGCATCGCCGCCGGCACGCGCTTCTACTTCGTCCACTCGTACTACCCGGTGCCGGCCGACGCCGCCGTGGTCGCCGCTACGAGCGACTACGCGGTTGAGTTCTGCTGTGCGGCCGAGCGCGAGAACGTGATGGCGACGCAGTTCCACCCGGAGAAGTCCGGGGACGCCGGCCTGGCGTTGCTGTCGAACTTCGTCCGAGCAGCCGGCGCATGATCCTCCTCCCGGCGATCGACATCCGCGATGGGCGCTGTGTACGGCTCGTCCAGGGCGACTACGCGCGCGAGACCGTCTACGACGAAGAGCCGGTATCCGTCGCGAAGCGATATGAAGCCGAGGGTGCCGAGTGGCTGCACGTCGTCGACCTCGACGCGGCCCTGGACGGGATCCCGCGTAACCGCGCGGTGATCGAGGAGGTGATCCTCTCGGTCGGCATCTCGGTGCAGTGCTCGGGAGGCATCCGCTCGGCCGACGCGATCGCGTGGGCGAGCGACGCGGGCGCCGCGCGCGTGGTGCTCGGGACGCAGGCGTTGCTCGATCCGAAGTTCGTCGAGGAGGCCGTCGGCGAGGCGGGTGAGATGATCGCCGTCGGGCTGGACGTGCGCGGCGCGAGGCTGCAGGCGCGCGGCTGGACAGAAGACGCGGGCGACCTGCACGACGTGCTCGCGCGCCTGGACCGTGCCGGTGTCGCGCGGTACGTCGTGACCGATGTGGCGAAGGACGGCATGCTGCAAGGCCCGAACCTCGAGCTGCTCAAGACGGTGATGACGAGCACCACCGCGAAGATCGTGGCGAGCGGCGGTGTTTCGACGCTCGGCGACCTTCGTGATCTCGCGGCGCTCGACGTCGAAGCGTGCATCATCGGCAAGGCGCTGTACGCCGGGCAGTTCACGTTGCCCGAGGCGTTGGATGTCTCGAGAGGGGGCCGGGGACATGGCCGATGAGCTGCAGATCGGATCCGGCTCGATCAAGCGGCCGTCGATCCGGTGGTCTACGTTCTCGCAGTCACGATCGGCTGGATCATCATCGTCCCGCCGTTCGTGAGCCTTTATCGGACCGCCGGCCGGATCCGGCGGGTCCAAGAGATCACCGGCGCGCGCAAGCGGATCAGACCCGGGCTTGGGCTCCTCATAGCGATCGTGTCCTGGACGATGCTGCTCGACATGCCGTATCTCCAGACACATATCAACAGCGCGTGGGACGTCGAGTTCGAGCGAGTGAAGGTCTGACGGGTGCTCGCGAAGCGGATCATCCCGTGTCTCGACGTCGATGTAGGACGCGTCGTCAAGGGGATTCGCTTCGTCGACATCCGCGACGCCGGCGATCCCGTCGAGATGGCTTCCGTCTACGACGGTGAAGGCGCCGACGAGCTCACCTTCCTCGACATCACCGCTTCGTGGGAGCAGCGAGAGACGACGTACGACATCGTGCGGCGAACCGCCGAGCAGGTGTTCATCCCGCTGACGGTCGGTGGGGGGGTGCGCGCGGTGGACGATGTCCGGAGGCTCCTTCGCGCCGGTGCGGACAAGGTCGCGATCAACACGGCCGCCGTCCGCGATCCCGAGATGCTGCTCGACGCAACGCTGGCGTTCGGCTCCCAGTGCATCGTCATCGCGATCGACGCGCGCGCGCGCAACGGGAGCTGGGAGGTCGTCGTCGAGGGCGGCCGGACGCCGACCGGACTCGATGCCGTCGACTGGGCGGCACGATGCACCAAGGACCTCGGCGCCGGCGAGGTCTTGCTGACGAGCATGGACCGCGACGGCACGAAGGACGGCTACGACCTCGCGTTGACGCGCGCCGTATGCGACGCGGTCCCCGTGCCGGTGATCGCGAGCGGCGGCGCCGGCGTCCCTGCGCACTTCACCGAAGCGATGACCGATGGCGGGGCGGACGCGGCGTTGGCCGCGAGCGTCTTCCACTTCGGCGAGATGAGGATCTCCGAGGTCAAGGCTGAGTGCGCGCGCGCCGGCCTCTCGATGCGATGAACAAGCCGATCACGTTCGACCCCTACTCGATCCTCGTCGACTTCTACGACCATTGGGCGAAGCCGCAGAGCGAGGACATTCCGTTCTACGTGAAGCGCGCAGCCGCCGTGAAAGGCCCCGTCGTCGAGCTCGGCGCTGGGACCGGACGCATCGCGATCCCGATCGCGCGCGCCGGCCAAGATGTGATCGGCGTCGACCTCTCGGGCGCGATGCTGACCGAAGCCGCGCGCCGTGCCGCCGCGGAAGGCGTCGTCGACAAGATCACGTTCATCGAAGCCGACATGCGCGCGTTCGTCGCCGACCCTCCGGTTGAGCTCGTCATCGTTCCTTTCCGTGGTTTCCTTCATCTTCTGACCGCCGACGACCAGCTCGCCGCGCTCGCGTCGATCCGGCGCTCGCTCGTCTCGGGAGGGCGGCTCATCCTGAACATCTTCGTGCCGGACCCCGAGACCCAGGTCGCGTTGAACGGACGGAAGACGTCGCACGGCGAGTTCGTCGACGAGCGCGGCCGCCGATGCGAGATGTGGGGGCTGCCGGAATACGACGTGACATCCCAGCGATTGCATCTTCGTGTCGGGCTCGACATCTACGACGGCGAGCGACTTCTCGACACGATCGAAACTGCGTTCGACCTGCGCGTGATCTACCGGTACGAGTTCGAGCACCTGCTGGTGCGCGCGGGGTTCGAGGTCGAAGCGCTGTACGGATGGTTCGACGAGCGGCCGCTCGAAGGCGACGCCCGCGAACAGATATGGGTGGCGAGGAAACCATGACGGAGTTGCCGGAGCTGAAGTACGACGAGAAAGGGCTCATCCCCGCGGTGGTGCAGCAGCACGACACGGGCGAGGTGCTGATGGTCGCGTGGATGAACGCAGAGTCACTGCAACGCACGCTGGAGTCGAAGACAACGTGGTTCTGGAGCCGCTCGCGTCGAGAGTTCTGGAACAAGGGCGCGACGTCGGGCAACGTGCAGCACGTGAAAGAGGTTCGTTACGACTGCGACGGGGACACGCTGCTCGTTCTGGTCGATGCCGACGGTCCTGCGTGTCACACGGGCGAGCGCTCCTGCTTCTACCGCGCGATCTCATAAGTACCCGAAGCCACTGCCTCGCCTGCGGTAGCATCGCCTCGTGCCCAACTTCCAGCCGTCCCGCGACGAGTTCCTGCGCCTCGCGCGCGAGTACACGCTGGTGCCGGTCTGGCGTGAGGTGCTCGGCGACCTCGAGACGCCCGTCGGCGTGTACCGCAAGCTCGGAGCCGAACCGAACTCGTTCTTGCTGGAGTCGGTCGAGCAGGGCGAGCGCTGGGGCCGCTACTCATTTATCGGGCTGAACCCGTTCACGGTGATGACCGCGCGCGCCGGCGCGGTGACGTTCGACGGCGCGCAGCCTCCTTCGGCCGCCGACGCGCCCGATCCGCTGACGGCGTTGGAGCGCGCGCTCTCCGGCTACAAGGCACCGGCGCTTCCCGGTCTGCCGCCGCTGCACGGCGGGGCGGTCGGTTACGTCGGCTACGACGTTGTCCGTTATATCGAGCGGCTTCCCCAGACCACGACCGACGACCTTGGGTTGCCCGAGCTGTGGCTGCTGTTCACCGGCCAGCTGCTCGTCTTCGATCACCTCCGGCAGCGCCTGTCGGTCATCTCGAACGTCGTCATCGGAGACGATCCGGCCGCGCAGTACGACGATGCCGTTGCGCGCGCGGAGGCGTTGGTCGCGCGCATCGGCGAGGCTACCGGCCCGGGGGGCCTCGGCGAAGCGCCGCACCTGGACGGTTCAGTGGGGGAGATCCGCTCGAACCAAACGCCGACCGACTACATGGCGAAGGTCGAACGCGCGAAGGAGCACATCGCCGCGGGAGACATCTTCCAAGTGGTGCCGTCGCAGCGTTTCGAGACCGACACGACCGCGCAACCCTTTGACGTGTACCGGGTGCTCCGGCTGGTGAACCCCAGCCCGTACATGTTCTATCTACAGTTTCCCGGCGTCGCGATCGTGGGCTCGTCTCCCGAGCCGCACCTTCGCGTCTTCGGCCGTGAAGCGACGATCCGGCCGATCGCCGGCACGCGCCCGCGCGGCAACGACGTCGAAGAGGACGAGAAGCTTGCGACCGACCTGCTCGCCGACGAGAAAGAGCGGGCAGAGCACGTGATGCTCGTCGACCTCGCGCGCAACGACCTCGGCCGCGTGTGCGAGCCGGGAACCGTCCGCGTGGAAGAGCTGATGCAGATCGAGCGCTACTCGCACGTGATGCATATCGTGTCGAGCGTCCGTGGCGAGCTGGCCGGCGGCATGACTGCGTTCGATGCGCTGAAGGCCTCGTTTCCCGCCGGGACGGTCAGCGGCGCGCCGAAGATCCGCGCGATGGAGATCATCGACGACCTCGAGCCGACGCGGCGGGGTCCGTACGCGGGCGCGGTCGGCTACTTCGACTTCAGCGGCAACCTCGACACGTGCATCGGCTTGCGAACGGGGTACCTGCGGGGCGGAAAGGCGTACCTCCAGGCCGGCGCAGGGATCGTCGCCGATAGCGTGCCTGAGCGCGAAGAGCAAGAGACCCGAGACAAGGCGCGTGCGTTCTTCGTCGCAGTGAAGGCGGCCGAGTCGCTGTCGTGACCGCGTTGTGAAACCAGGTCCACGCCTCGCAGGATTGCTGTCGTGCGCGGTCGTGGGGTCCGGTCTCGCGACGATCGGCGCCGCGACCACCTGGTACCGGACTGTGCAACCCTCGCGGAAGATCACGTCGTCTCTCGGCGTCGTCCCCATCCCGGGCGCGGTGCACTCGCACTCGCCGAGCGACCTCGGATCCCCGATCCTGCCGATCGCGGTGCTGTGCCTCGTGTTCGGGTTGCTCGCGTTCCTCCTCGGGCCGCGCGCGCGCACGGCGCTGCTCGGACTCGTCGTCGCCGGTTCGATCGCCGTCGTCGCGCTGACCTTCATCGTGAAGAAGCCGGTCGAGGCCGGCGCGTCCGTTCGCAGCGCGCCGGGCCGGATCGTGACACCGATCGGCGCGGCCGTCGCACTCGTCGCCGCCGCGGCCGCGCTGCCGCTCTCGACGAAGGTGCGACGCGTTCGGATGCCCGAGAGCGGTCCGGAGGTGGGCGAGTGACCGAGTCGTCCGGGGCGAAGGGCTCGCGGGCGGCGTTGATCGTGATCATCGTGCTCTCGCTCGCGGTCGCCGGGGCCGTCGCTGCGCTCGGGGTGCACCTGGCGCGTAACCATTTCGAGCGCTACCCGCCGGGTGCGGAGGCCGCGTTCCTGACTCGATGCGAGCAGACCGGATCGGCCCAGGTCTGCGGCTGCGTGCTTCACGCGTTCGAGAAGAAGTACACGTACAAGGAGTTCAGCGCCTTCGCCGACCAGTTCGCGCGCGCCGGCACGTTGCCCCAGGGAGCCGTCGAGGCGCTCAACTCCTGCGAGCGCTGAAAGGCTCTCTCGCCGTTCCCCCGAGATCGGTGCAGCTCCAGAAGCGATTTCACCTCGATTTCACGAACGCCGCACCGTCTCCTCACCCCTGCCCGCGATGATCTAAGCAGGACACACGAGGAGGCTCGACATGAAGTGGTACTGGAAAACAACGATCGCTCTTGCGTTAGTCGGCACGATCGCGATGGCCGCTGCGGCCTTCGGGCAGTCCGATTCGGGCAGCCCGACGCCGACCGCGACGACGTCCGCCCAAGCGCAAGCCAGGCCGCGGCTCGGCCGCCTCGGCAACCGGATCGTCCACGGCGACCTAACGCTGAACACGCGGAAGGGGATCGTCACGGCCAAGATCGACGGCGGCACGGTGACCGCGGTGGACGCCAACGCGCGCACCCTCACGATCAAGCGCGCCGACGGCCAGAGCGTTTCGTTCACCGCCACCGACGCGACGCGCGTCCGCAAGGACGGTCAGAAGGCCGCGTTTTCGGACATCGCGAAGGGCGACCTCGTCCAGGTCATCCAGATCGACCGGGGGGACGGGTTCGTCGTGGCGCTGATCCGCGACCGCGGCGCCGGGATCGCTGGGAACTCTGCGGCGGCCGCAGGCGCGCTCTGAACCTCGATAACGCATCGTGCGGGGCTCCCGAAGGGAGCCCCGCTACTATCTCCGTCCGAGCCATGACCGACGCAACGATCCTCCTCGTCGAGGACGAACAGAACATCGCGTCCTTGGTCGAGCTCTACCTGAAGAACGACGGCTACACCGTCGAGCACGTCGGCGACGGCCTCAGCGCCCTCGCCGCAGCGGAGCGCCTGAAGCCCTCACTTGTCATCCTCGACGTGATGCTCCCCGGAATGGACGGCCTCGAGGTCTGCCGCCGTCTGCGCGCGGCCAGCAAGATCCCGATCATCATGCTGACCGCGCGCGACGGCGAGGTCGACCGCGTCCTCGGCCTCGAGCTCGGCGCCGACGATTACGTGACGAAGCCGTTCAGCCCGCGTGAGCTCGTCGCGCGCGTGAAGGCGGTCCTCCGCCGTACCGAACCCGGCGAAGCCCCGTCCGAAGACGATGAGCGGCTCGCGCTGGGTCCGGTCAGGATCGACGGCGCGCGTCGGGAAGTTCTCGTCGGCGAGCAGCCGGTGGAGCTCACCGCGCGCGAGTTCGACCTGCTCGTGTTCCTCGTGCGGAACCGCGGCATCGTTTTTTCGCGGGACAGGCTGCTCGAACGGGTGTGGGGATACGAGCGGCCGGTGGATACCCGAACGGTGGACTCGCACGTGAAGTCGGTTCGGCAGAAGCTGGGGGAGGGCTGCTCGATCATCAAGACTTTGCGCGGCGTCGGATACAAGGCCGATGCGTAGCTTGCGCGAACGGCTCGGCGTTGCGATCGGCGTGACGGCCGTGCTGTCCGTGTTCTTGACCGGCATCGTCGCGATCGGGCTGCTGCGCCGTTACTCCGAGAGCACCGCGCGCAGCGACCTGGCGAAGGTCGCGCGCGCGATCGCTGCCGAAGATCCCGACACCGTCGGGACGACGGTGACCCTTCCGCTCATCAGGCGGGTGCTGGCGATCAACGGCGACCAAGCGGCGATCGTGACGCGGAACGGAGCCGTCCTGGGCAACGCCGCCTCGATCGTGGATGGGATCAACCTGCAGCCGCTCATCGCGGGGCAGGAGATCAGCGGCACGACGCGCACCGACGCGGGCAACGTCGTGTACGTCGGCGTTCCGATCTCGTTGCCCCGGCGACCCGCTGTCACCGGCGTGGTGCTCACGCGGCCGGTTGCCGCCGCGCGCGGGCTGCTCGGACCGTTGGTCTTCCGCATCGCGGTTGCCGCGCTGATCGCGCTCGCCGTCGCGATCGCCGTCGCCGCCGTTCTGGCGAAGCGGCTGACTCGTCCTGTGCACGACGTATCCGAAGCGGCCGCGCGCATCTCGAAAGGCGACCTGTCGCAGCGCGTCCCGATCTCGGAGGACGAGGAGCTGGCGACGCTCGGCATTGCGTTCAACGACATGGCGAGCGCGCTGGCGGAATCGCAGCGACGCGAGCGCGAGTTTCTGGCCAGCGTGTCGCACGAGTTGCGCACACCGATCACCGCGATCCGCGGCTACGCGGAAGCGATCGAGGACGGCGCGGTCAAGGACGCCGCGGGACACGCCGAAGCGGTAGGTGTGATCCGCTCGGAGGCCGATCGGTTGGAGCACATGGTGCAAGACGTGATGGACCTCGCGCGCGTTGGGTCGGCCGAGTTCCATCTCGACGTCCGGCAGGTCGACCTCACCGAGACCCTGCGCGAGGCGGTTGCCGCGCATCAGAACGAAGCCGGCGACGCCCGCGTGAAACTGAGGGCCGATCTTCCCGAGCAGCTTGTGGTCGAAAGCGACCCGCACCGCGTGCGCCAGGTCGTCTCGAACCTCGTGCAGAACGCGCTGCGCGTGACGGGCGCCGGCGGAGCGATCCGCGTCGCGGCCCGAGCAGAAGGATCAGCGGTGGTAATCGAAGTCTCGGACACGGGGCCGGGGATCGATCCCGGAGACCTGCCCAACGTGTTCGAGCGGTCCTACTTGTGGCGCGCTTCTAAGGGCACGCGGCCCGTCGGGACGGGCCTGGGACTGGCGATCGTTCGCGAGCTGGTGAGCGCGCTCGGAGGTCGCGTGACGGTCGAGTCCGAGGTCGGCCGGGGATCGACGTTCCGGATCGTGCTGCCGGCGCGCGCGCCGGAGCAGACGAAGCATGCGTAGGGTTGGGGCGGTCTCGCTGCTTGTCCTGGCGGCGTGTACTTCGGCACCGGTTGCGAAGCCCTCGCCGACGCCCTCTTTGACCCCGTCCCCTACGGCATCGCCCTCCACCTCGGCTCCCACTCTCCCGGTGTTCTCGGCGTCGAACGTCGTGAGATCGATCCGAGAGTTGGTGACACGCGCCCCCTATCGCGAAGCGGCGAGCGCCGCGTACCGCGTGGCGGTCGGCATCGTCGGGAGCCGCTTCAAGGCGCTCGGTTACACGGTGCGTTACCTGCCGTTCCCGGTTCCGGCCGGAAAGGTGAACCTCATTCCCGTTCGGGCGGGCACGAGCCAAGACGTCGTCGCGACGCCGCCCGGCTACGACCCTCGCAAGCCGCATCTCGTCGTCGGCGGTCACCTCGACACCGTTCCCAACACGCCGGGCGCGAACGACGACGCCAGCGGCCCTGCCGTCATCCTCGAGCTCGCGCGGCTCGCACGCCTCAGCCCGACGCGGACGCCGGTCGTGTTCGTCGCGTTCGGAGCCGAAGAACGGCGCCGGCAGAGCCCGACGCGAAGCGAGTACGCGCTCGGCTCGAAGGCCTATCTCGACTCGCTCGCGCCTCCGGAGCGCCGCTCGCTCAAGGGGATGATCAACATCGACATGGTCGGCGCCGGACCCGACGTCCAGATCATCGGAACGACGGGGTCCATCGTCGCGACGATGTTCACGATCGCGCGCCGGCTCCACGTGCCGGCCGAGACACACGCGACGATCTCGCAAGGGTTCAGCGACCACATCACGTTCCAAGCCGCGGGGATCCCCGCCGCGTGGCTCTGGGCGGGAGACAACCCGACCCTGCACACGCCGCGCGACACGATGCGCGTCATCCAGGAGGCGGAGCTGGCGCGCATCGGCGCGGTCGCGTGGGAGACGCTTCGGACGCTGAGCCTCTGAGCGCCTGCCTATAATCCGCGTCACCGTGAGGTCCTTCCTGGAACAGGTAACGGCCGCGCGCCGCGCCGACGCCGAATCGCGAGCCGCCGCCGGCGCGCTCGTAACCGCGAAGGAAGCGGCAACCGCAGCGAGCCCGCCGCGCGACTTCGCGCGCGCGTTGTCGTCCCCGGGGCTCGCGTTGATCGCCGAGATCAAGCGCGCGTCGCCGTCTGCCGGTGACATCAACCCCGGCGTGGACGTCGCTGAGCAAGCGCGTGCGTACGAGCGCGGCGGCGCCGCGGCGATCAGCGTGCTGACCGAACCGACGCACTTCGACGGCTCGCTGGACGACCTTCGAATCGTGCGCGGATCGGTCTCGGTGCCCGTCTTGCGGAAAGACTTCATCTCGCACCCCCTGCAGGTGTGGGAAGCGCGCGCCGCCGGGGCCGACGCGATCCTCTTGATCGTCGCGGCGTTGGATCAACGGGACCTGGTATCGCTGTACGACCTTGCGGAAACCCTCGGGATGGCGGCGCTCGTCGAGACGCACGAGGCCGATGAGGTCGCGCGCGCGGCCGACGCCGGCGCGCGCATCGTCGGGATCAATACGCGCAACCTCGCGACGCTGGAGGTCGACCCTGCCGTCGTCGAAAAGGTGCGTGCCTCCGTACCCGACGGCGTGACGTTGGTGGGGGAGAGCGGCGTGTCGTCGCGCGCCGACGTCGAGGCGATGCTGTCGACGGGCGTCGACGCGGTGTTGGTGGGCGAAGCCGTGATGCGCGCGCCCGATCCGGAAGCGAAGGTGCGCGAGCTCCTCGGTGGCTGAGAGACCGATCATCGCCGCGCTGCTCGAGTATCGGGCGACCGAGCATCCGGATCAGACGTTCGTGAAGTGGCGCGACGAGCGCGTCTCCTGGGGCTCGTTCTACGACGGCGTGCTTCGAATCGCGAGCGGTCTTCGGGCGATGGGCATCGCGCAGGGCGACCGCGTCGCCGTGATGATGCCCAACAGGCCGGAGTTTCTGCTGGCTCATTTCGGCGCGATCTGTGCCGGCGCGGCCCCCGTGCCGATCAACACTGCCCAACGCGGGGACACGTTGGCCTACCTCCTCAAGGACTGCGGTGCGCGCGCGATCGTGATCGACGACTCGCTGCGCGCGCAGTACGCGGAGACCGGGGCAGGGCTGCTCGAGATCGTCCGCGGCGATGCGAAGGACGCGATGACGTTCGAGCAGCTGCTCTCAACGCCGCCGGTCGAGATCGAAACGGAGGGCGGCACGTCGTTCGGCGTCCTGTACACGAGCGGAACCACCGGGCCGCCGAAGGGCGTGGTCCCGATGCGGACGGACATCACGCCGCTGCTCGCGATGTGGGACGCGATGAACGTGCGCGCGGGCGAGACGATCTACACCTGCCTCCCGCTGTTCCACGGCAACCCGCTTGCGATCTCCGTCCTCGGTGCGATGTTCCTCGACGCGCAGCTCGCGATCGGGGACCGGTTCAGCGCGAGCCACTTCTGGGACGACGTGCGCGCGTTCGACGCAGTCGAGTTCAACCACGTCGGTGCGGTGATCCCGATCCTGCTGAAGCAGCCCGAGCAGCCCTCGGACCACGACAACCCGGTGCGGACGGTCCTTTCGGCGGGTTGCCCCCCGCACTGCTGGGAGCCGTTCCAAGAACGGTTCGGCGTCCGCATCGTCGAGCAGTTCTCGATGGTCGATTCGCCGGGGTACCTGATCAACCTCGATGGCAAGGTCGGCTCGATGGGGAAGCCCGCCGCCGGGTGCGAAGCGGCGATCCTCGGGGACGACGGTGCCGAGCTTGCGGCGGGCCGGGTCGGCGAGCTCGCGTTGCGCTCGGCACAAGGCCGGACGCACTACTACCTGAACCATCCGGACGAGACCGAGCACGCCTTCCGCGACGGCTGGTTCCACACGGGCGACCTCGCGTCGAAGGATGACGAAGGTTTCTTCTACTACGCGGGGAGGAAGAAGGAATCGATGCGCCGCCGTGGCGAGAACGTGAGTGCGTGGGAGGTCGAGAACGTAGTCGATCAGTTTCCCGGCGTGCTTGAGTCGGCGGCGCACGCCGTTCCGAGCGAGCTCGGGGAGGACGACATCAAGGTCGTGGTCGTCCCACGGCCGGGCGCCACGATCGACCCGCGCGCGCTCGTCGACTTCTGTCGCGCGCGCATGGCGAGGTACGCCGTGCCGCGCTACGTCGAGATCCGGCGCGAGATCCCGAAGACGCCGACGCAGCGGCCCCGCTACGCGGAGCTGAAGGCCGAGGGCATGACCGAATCGACCTGGGACGGCGACGCGGTGTGAAGCGAGGGCTGCTCGGGCTGGCCGTTGCGTTGATCCTCGCGAACGCCATCGTGGTCGTCGTGCGCACGCAGCATCAACCCCCCGTCGTTAGAACGCTCGACCCGCTGGCGAGCTTCAACGATGCGATCCGTCGTCACGACTACCGCAGCGCGTACGCGCTGACGGATCTCCGGTTGCTGAAGATCTCCGGTGCGTCCTCGGCCGTGACCCTCGCGCACTTCACCGCGTTCGTGCAGAAGCAGAGGCTCGGACGGCTTGCCGCGCAACAAGGTCTGATCCACGTTCCCACCACGGACCTTCGCATTACGGCAACCACCGGTCCGCTTCCCAGCCTGGCCGTCGACGGCGTCGGTGTCTCGCTGCTCGCGCAACGGGTGAGCGCCGGTCGCGTTGCGGCCGCGGCGTGGCGATATACCTACGCGATCGTCGTGATCTCGGGTCCTCATTCCTTGACGGTTGGCCCCGGGCCGGTGACGGCCGTGAGATCGGTGGCCGGAGTGTTTCGAGGAGTCGCAACCTCGATCGACGTGTCTCTGGTCACGAGCTCGGGCGGCGATCGGCGTGGAACGGAAGCTCTTGACTCCGTGATCGGCACGTGCCCGGGTGAATCGTGCGTGGTTACGCCGTGCACGGGTCACGGTCCCGAATACGTGCTTGACGCGTGGGGGATCGGAACGCCGCCGATCGTCGCACGCACCCTCGTCGGGGACCGCGTCGTGGCCCCGATGCCCCCGAACGGCTGGTCGATCGCGATCACGTTCCTCGATCAAGGGCAGACGCCGGGTCTGAGTGGGAAAGAGCAGACGGCACAAGTGCGCGCGCGCTTCGTCTTCGGATTCGTCGGCCGGCTGAGGGGGACCCTGCTGGATCGGTGCTGGGTGTCCGCTCGGTAAAGGGGAGGTTAGGTCCTTCCCACGGCGGCCGAGGCGGTTTACTCTCCTCGAACGTGGCGGCGACGGGGAGGTGGTCGGCGGTCGGGCGCCTGTAGGACGGACGTGTGCAGGGGGAGCCATATGGACGAACGCAAGATCAAGGTGGAGTTCTCGTCCCGCCAAGTGGTCGTCATCGTTGCGTTGATCGCACTGGCGGCGATCATGTTGCCGATCAGCGTTCAAGCCGCGACCGGGAGCTCGGTCAATATCACCGACCCGACGAAGTCGACGTACAAGGCGAAGGTCTCCGGTGTCGGCGCGCTGCTGACCGGCATCTGCTCGTGGAACAACATCACCACGCCGACGTGCGCGACGGTGACGAACCACTCGCTGAACACGTTTGTCAACGGTGGCTTCGTCAACGCCGGCACCGACAT
>VAWS01000014.1 GCA_005884515.1 Actinomycetota bacterium | reverse complement strand
CGGCATCGCGACGATCACACTGAACCGGCCCGACTCGCTGAACGCGCTGAACGAAGAGATCAGCCTCGCGTTGCAGAAAGCGATCGCCGACGCGGCGGGCGACCGCGAGGTGCGATGCGTCGTCATCACCGGCGCCGGGCGCGCGTTCACGTCCGGCGCCGATCTCTCCGACGTCGACTCACTGTCTGAGGGTGGTGCGAAACCCGATCTCGGCGAGCTGTTGCGCCACCGCTACAACCCGGTCATCCTGCCGATCGTGCAGATGGAGAAGCCGGTCGTCGCCTCCCTGAACGGCGTAGCCGCCGGCGCCGGTGCCTCGCTCGCCTTGGCGTGCGACTTCCGCATCGCGAGCGACAAGGCCAGGTTGTTCCAAGCGTTCATCAAGGTCGGTCTGGTGCCGGACTCGGGCGCGCACTATTTCCTGACACGTCTCGTTGGAATGGCGAAGGCAGCGGAGCTGGCGATGCTGGGCGAGATCATCGACGCGCAGGAGTGCCTGCGCCTCGGCCTAGTCACGAAGGTCGTTCCGCACGACGATCTGGAGAAGGAGACGCGCGCGTTCGCCGAACAGCTCGCTGCGGGCCCGACGCGCGCGTACGGCTTGACGAAGAAGGCGCTGCACTTCGCGTCGCGGAGCGACATCGCAGCGGTGCTGGATTACGAGGCGGACCTGCAGTCGGAGATCTCAACGACGGAAGACTCGGTCGAGGGGATCCTGGCGTTCGTAGAGAAACGCCCGCCGAACTTCAAAGGCCGGTAGGGCGTTCCTTACCGGCGCCATCGTTGTGTGCAATGGGGCGCATATATGACGCGGATTGCACACATCGACAGATCCTCGCGAGCCGGGTAGCGGCGCGCGCTACCATGGTCGCGTGACCTACGAAGAACGGACCGCCCGCTTCAAGGCGCGCATCGATGCCGGGGACAAGATCGAAGCCGGCGACTGGATGCCCGACCAGTATCGCGAGGCTGCTCTCAAGTTCATCGAGATGCACGCGAACTCCGAAGTCATGGGCGCGCTCCCGGAACGAGAGTGGATCCCGCGCGCGCCGTCGCTCCGGCGGAAGCTCTCACTGACGGCGAAGGTGCAAGACGAGGTCGGGCACGCGCAGATCCTCTATCGGATCGCCGAGGACCTCGGGAAGAGCCGGGAGGCGATGTTCGAGGACCTTATCAACGGCCGGACGAAGTTCCACAACGTCTTCCACTACCCCACAGAGTCGTGGGGCGACGTTGCCGTCATCGGCTGGCTCATCGACGGCGCCGCGCTGGTGACTCAGCGCGCGCTGCTCGACTCGAGCTACGCGCCGTATGTGCGCGCGATGCGGCGGATCTGCGCTGAGGAGTCCCTGCACCTGCGGCACGGCGAGGACCTGATGCTCGAGCTCGTGAGCGGCACCGACGCGCAACGGGCGATGTTCCAGGACGCGGTGAACCGGTGGTGGCGGCCGATCATGCACTTCTACGGCCCGCCCTCGAACCCCGAGAAGGACGTCTTGCTCTACTGGGGGATCAAGACGAAGTCGAACGAGGAGCTGCGGTTCGAGTTCTTCGACACATACGTTCCGAAGCTGTGGGATGTCGGCATCAGCGCGCCCGACCCCGCGTTGCGGAACACGGCGAGCGGCTGGGAGTGGGGCGCCTCCGACTGGGTCAATTGGGACGAGTTCTGGCAGGTCGTCAGGGGCAACGGCCCGATGACCGAGACGCGCCTGTCGTGGCGGCGCGCGGTGTGGAACAACCATGCGTGGCTGCGCGACGTGTTCAGCAGCACCCCGCGCGCGGTGGCGTAGTGGACGTTTACGAGGTCTTCCAGCGCCGCACGCACGACGATCCGCTCGTTCATGCGGGCTCGATCAAGGCGCAGGACCTCGAGATGGCGCTGATCCTCGCGCGCGAAACGCATTTCCGTCACGGCGAAGGCGAAGAGTGCTGGGTCGTGAAACGCGAGGACCTGCACGCGGTTCCGAACCCGGAGACGATGGGCGGCGTCACCGATCGCAGCTACCGGCGTCAGGATGGCTACGTCGGCGTCGGCGCAAAACTCAAACGCGTTACCGAAGAGATGAAGAAGCTGGGAAAGTCGATCACGCGTGAGTGACCCGCGCGCCTCGCTGCTGTTCGCGCTGTCCGACGACGAGCTGATCCTGGGTCACCGACTGAGCGAGTGGACCGGCTGGGTCCCCTACATCGAAGAAGATCTGGCCCTCTCGTCGATCGCGCAGGACGAGATCGCGCACGCGCGCATGCTGCTCGACATATTGAGCACCATCGACGGCCGCGATCCGGATGCCCTGGCGCTGGGGCGCGCGCCCGGCGAATACCGGAACGCGATCTTGTGCGAGCAGCCGAACACCGACTTCGCGTTCACGCTCGCGCGCCACTGGCTGTACGACCACGCGGACGATGTGCGGCTGCGCGCGCTGCAAGGGTCCTCGTTCAAGGAGCTGCGTGAGGCGGTTGCGGTGATGCTGCTCGAAGAGCGCTATCACCTCGAGCATGCCGACGCGTGGTTCCGTCGTCTCGCCGACGGGCCGGTGGACGCGCGTCACCGCTTCGGCGAGGCATTGGCGAACGCGATCGGGATGGCTGACGCATTGTTCGAACCTCTGGATGACGAGAGTGCTCTCGTCTCGGAGGGCATCCTTCCGGTGGAGAGCACGCGTTTGCGCGATGAGTGGCGCGCGCGCATCGGAGGGATGCTCGACGAATTTGGATTCGATCAGGTTCTGGCCGCGAGGGCGGAGCCCACGACGGGCGAGATGGTGCCGACGTCGAGCGGCGAGATCGAAGCGTCGGCCGACGCGACGACCGCGCCGAGAATGCTCGGTGCCGGCGGACGGAGAGGCGAGCATTCCGAGCACTTCGAGCCGCTGTGGCTCGAGATGACCGCGCTGTACCGCGCGCACCCGGGTGCGAGATGGTGACGGCCGCGCGCGTCCGCGAAGCGCTCGCCGCGGTCAAGGATCCCGAGATCCCGACCTGCTCGATCACCGACCTCGGGATCGTGCACGACGTGCGCGTCACCGCCGAACGCATCGAGATCGACCTGCTCCCGACGTTCGCAGGCTGTCCCGCCCTCGACGTGATCAAGCATGACGTCGAGCAGGCCGCGCGCGCTCTCGCCGCCGAGGTCGAGGTGCGTTTCGTCAACGCTCCGCCGTGGACCACCGACCGGCTGAACGAGGACGCGAACGACTCGCTCAAGGCGTACGGCATCTCGCCGCCTCTGTTGCAGATCGGGCTCGCGCAGAAACTACCGTGCCCGTACTGCGGCTCCGATCAGACGGTCGAAGAGAGCGCCTTCGGACCCACGCCGTGCCGGACCGTTCGTTACTGCAACAGCTGTCGGAATCCCTTCGAGGGCTTCAAGACGAAACGGTGAAGCCCGCGCGCATCCCAAGCTTGTAGTGCGTCGGCAGGTTGCACACGAACGCGTACTTGCCGGGTTCGAGTGTCACCGACAGCGTGGTCGTCGCGCCCTTCGCGATGTCTTCCTTCTCGTCGATGTGCGTGACGCCCGCGCCCTCCTCGTTGACCGCGGTTCCGTCCGACGTCAACGGGAGCGCTCCCAGGTCTAAGTCCGTCTTGAACACGACGAACTCATGCGTCGTCGGTCCCGCGTTGGTGATGTTGAACTTCACCTTGCGCGTCGACGCCGTCCCGGGCGTCACCGCGATGCCGAAGTCCTTCTCGGCAACGTCGACCGTGGTCTCGTCCGAACCCGACGCCGACGGCTCGGCAGTGTTGTCACTGCACCCCGACGACACCAAGCCC
>VAWS01000013.1 GCA_005884515.1 Actinomycetota bacterium | reverse complement strand
AAGGCGCACGTGCTGCGCGCTCATGCGAGCGGCCCCGACCCGACCAGCGCGGTCGACGGGGTGCTCGACAAGCTGGAGGCCCAGGTCAAGCGGCTCAAGGGCAAGTTCGTACGGCGTGGCAGCAGGACGTCTCGCGCGATGCGGTCCATGCAGCGTGCCCCGCGGACGATCGGTGAGGAAACGGACAACCACAACGCAAGGAACGGCCGAAACCATCCGATAGAATCCTCAGAAGACCTGGAAGCGGGCGAAGGGGACGAGCCGCGGATCACTCGCGTCACCCGGTTCACCGTGAAGCCCATGACCGCCGAGGAGGCAGTCCTCCAGATGGAAACGCTCGGCCACGACTTCTACCTATTCGTCAACGCCGAGAGTGAGCAGGCCGGCGTGGTGTATCGTCGCCGGGACGGGTCGTTCGGCTTGATCGAGCCGGACTAGTACCGCGGAGGAGCACGTGGACGAGCAGCTTGAGGGAACCGAGGCGCCGGCGCCGATCAGCGATGAGCCGATCCGGGTACTGATCGTCGACGACCACGCGTTGTTCCGTCGCGGGCTCGTCATGGTCCTCGAGCAAGAGAAGGACATCGATCTCGTCGGTGAGGCCGGCGACGGCGCAGAGGCCGTAAACATCGCGCAGGACACGATGCCCGACGTGGTGCTCATGGACGTGCGCATGCCTCGCCGAGGCGGGATCGAAGCGACGAGCCAGATCAAGGCGATAGCACCGCACACGAAGATCCTGATGCTGACGATCTCGGACGAAGAAGCCGACCTGTACGACGCGATCAAGGCGGGCGCCAGCGGTTACCTGCTGAAGGAGATCTCCATCGAGGAGGTCGCGAACGCGATCCGCCAGGTCCACGCCGGCCAGTCGATGATCAGCCCGTCGATGGCGTCCAAGCTGCTCACCGAGTTCGCCACGATGGTCAAGAAGACGGACGAGAAGCCGGCCGCCGCCCAGCCACGGCTGACCGAGCGGGAGATGGAGGTTCTCCGCCTGGTCGCCAAGGGCAGGAATAACCGGGACATAGCCAAAGAGTTGTTCATCTCTGAGAACACCGTGAAGAATCACATCCGCAACATCTTGGAAAAGCTGCACCTGCACTCGCGCATGCAGGCGGTCGTTTACGCCGTCCGCGAGAAGCTGCTCGAGATCCAGTAGGCGATACCGCTTGCCTTCTTCCCCCCTGCAGAAGATCCTTCGCATCGGCGAGGGTCGTCGCCTCAAAGACGCCGCTCGCCTGGCCGACCGCGTCGGCGCTTTCGAAGCCGAGATGCAGGCCCGGTCCGACGCCGAGCTGCGCGCGCTCACCGATATCTTCCGCGCGCGCCTGGTGGAAGGAGAGGACCTCGACGAGATCCTTCCCGAAGCCTTCGCAGCCGTCCGTGAAGCCGCCGTCCGGACGCTCGGGCAGCGTCACTACGACGTCCAGCTGATCGGCGGCGCGGTCTTGCACGGCGGCAACATCGCCGAGATGAAGACCGGTGAAGGCAAGACCCTCGTTGCGACGCTGCCCGCGTACGTGAACGCGCTGTCCGGCGACGGCGTCCACGTCATCACCGTGAACGACTACCTGGCTCGCCGCGACGCCGAGTGGATGGGTCGCATCTACCGGTTCCTCGGTCTCGCGGTCGGACTGATCCAAGCGAACATGCGCCCCGAAGAGCGCCGCCCGGCGTACGCGGCCGACATCACGTACGGCACGAACAACGAGTTCGGGTTCGACTACCTGCGTGACAACATGGCGTGGACGGCCGATGAGCGCGTGCAGCGCGGTCACAACTTCGGGATCGTCGACGAGGTCGACTCGATCCTCATCGACGAGGCGCGCACCCCGCTGATCATCTCGGGTCCGTCCGAGGAGTCGGCGAAGTGGTACCGGACGTTCTCGCGCTTGGTCCCCCGCCTTCGCGCCGACCTGCACTACGAGGTCGATGAGAAGAAGCGCACGGTTGCCGTGACCGAAGAAGGCGTGCACGAGATCGAGAAGATGCTCGGCATCGAGAACCTCTACGACCAGATCTCCTCGCCGTTGGTCCACTACATGCAGAACGCGTTGCGTGCGAAGGAGCTGTACAAGCGCGATGTCGATTACCTCGTCACGAACGGCGAGGTGAAGATCGTCGACGAGTTCACCGGCCGCGTGCTGGAAGGCCGCCGCTACTCGGAGGGGATGCACCAGGCGATCGAGGCGAAGGAGAACGTTCGCATCAAGGAAGAGAACGTCACCCTCGCCACGATCACAATCCAGAACTACTTCCGCATGTACGAGACGCTCTCCGGCATGACCGGTACTGCCCTCACTGAGGCCGCAGAGTTCGAGCACATCTACAAGATGGGCGTCGTTGAGATACCGCCGAACCGTGACGTGGTCCGGGACGACCGGCCGGACGTCGTCTATAAGAACGAGGAGGGGAAGTTCCAGGCCGCCGCGCGCGACATCGCCGAGCGATACGAGCGCGGGCAGCCGGTCCTGGTCGGTACGGTGTCGATCGAAAAGTCCGAGCGGCTTGCGAAGCTGCTCGACCGTCAAGGCATCCCGCACAGCGTCTTGAACGCGAAGCAGCACGAACGCGAAGCGCACATCATCGCGCAGGCGGGGAAGCGCGGGTCCGTCACCGTCGCGACCAACATGGCCGGCCGTGGTGTCGACATCATCCTCGGCGGGAACCCGGAGCACGAGATCAAGCTCGACCTTGAAGCGCAGGGACTGGTCCCGGAAACCGAGGACTACGATCGTGAGCTCGATCGCCGGATGGAAGCATCGCGCGAGACGTGGGAGAAAGAGCACCAGGCGGTTGTCGATCTCGGCGGCCTTTTCGTGCTCGGCACCGAGCGCCACGAGTCGCGCCGTATCGACAACCAGCTGCGCGGCCGCTCCGGCCGTCAAGGCGACCCGGGCGAGAGCCGGTTCTACCTGTCGCTCGAGGACGACCTGATGCGGCTGTTCGCGACCGGCATGGTCGAACGGATGATGAACAGCTTGAAGATCCCCGACGACATGCCGATCGAGTCGAAGCTGGTAACGAGGTCTATCCAGCGCGCGCAACACCAACGTGAGCAGCAGAACTTCGAGATCCGCAAGAACGTCCTCAAATACGACGACGTGATCAACAAGCAACGCGAAGCGATCTACAAACGCCGCAACGAGATCCTCGACGGCGAAGACTTCGAGGAGCAGGCGGAGCAGTGGATCCACGACGTGGTCGAGTCCGTCGTGCTCGAGTTCGCGAACCCGGACATCCAACCGGAGGAATGGGACCTCGAGGGTCTTATCAACACGATGCGGACGATCTATCCGACCGCGTTGACGCCCCAGGCCTTCGAGGTTGAAACCCTCACGACGAACGAGCTGACGGAGCGGTTCAACGAGGAGGCGCTCGAGGTCTACGACCGCCGCGCGGAAGAGATCGGCGAAGAAGAGTTCCGGAACATCGAGCGGCGGGTCCTGCTGAGCGTGCTCGACGCCAAATGGCGCGAGCACCTCTACGAGATGGACTACCTCCAGGAAGGCATCGGGTTGCGCGCGATCGGCCAGCGCGATCCGCTGGTCGAGTACCAGAACGAAGGCTTCACGATGTTCCAGGCGATGCAGGACGAGATCAAGAACGAGTTCGTCCAGTACATGTTCCACGTGCAGGTGGTACGCGAGCAGCAAGCCGAGCAGCAGGTGACGGCGCAGCAGTCGCGACTGCGGTACCTAAAGGAAGCGGCCGAAGGCGAGGAAGCGCCGGCGGTGATGGAGACGGCGCGCTCGGACAAGGTCCCGCGCAACGCGCCGTGCCCGTGCGGCAGCGGCAAGAAGTACAAGAAGTGCCACGGGCTGAACGCCTGAGCGCGCGCTGCCGCTA
>VAWS01000012.1 GCA_005884515.1 Actinomycetota bacterium | reverse complement strand
CACAACATCTCCAAGCCCTTCTACATCGACGGGGCGGTGGACGCGGTCATGAACTTCGCGTCCCCGGCGTCACCGATCGACTTCCCGAAGTTTCCGATCCAGATCCTGAAGGTCGGGGCACTCGGTTCGCTCCATTCGCTCGGCATCGCGAAGGCCAAAGGTGCGCGCTACCTGCTCGCGTCCACATCCGAAGCCTACGGCGACCCGGAGGTGAACCCGCAGCCTGAGACGTACTGGGGCAACGTCAATCCCATCGGCCCGCGAAGCGTGTACGACGAGGCGAAGCGATACGCCGAGGCGATCACGATGGCCTACCACCGCTATCACGGAATCGATACGCGGATCGTCCGCATCTTCAACACGTACGGGCCCCGCATGCGTCCGGAGGACGGGCGCGCGATCCCGCAGTTCGTCAGCCAGGCGTTGGCCGGCGACCCCATGACGGTCCACGGCGATGGCTCCCAGACCCGGAGCTTCTGTTACGTCACCGACCTGGTCGACGGGATCGTTCGGCTGCTCCTCCTCGAGCCGCCCTTCCACGAGCCGGTCAACATCGGGAACCCGAACGAGATGACGGTGCTCGAGATGGCCGAGCTGATCAAGGAGCTGACCGGCTCCTCGAGCGACATCAAGTTCACCGAGCGGCCGGTGGACGACCCCAGCGTCCGGCGGCCCGACATCACCCGCGCGCGGACGCTCCTCGGCTGGTCGCCCCTCGTCGAGGTGCGTGACGGGCTGGACCGGACGATCGAATACTTCCGAACCGCGTAGGCCCTCGCCGAACCGGTCATTCTTCGCATCTGCGGACGCATTGGTTGCGTTCCGTGGCCGTGCGTTTCTCAGGGGCGGTCGCGCTCGTTAGTCCCGGTTGAAGGAGAAGAAAGGAAAGAGACGATGGGAAGCACGCCGACTAGTGGTACCCGCGACCGTTTGATCGAGCGTCTGCGCCGGCAAGCCATGGCGATGCAGAATGGCTACAAGCGCGAGGACGCCCTTCTGACGACCGGCGAGGTCGCGATGCTCTTCCGCGTCTCTCACCGCGCGGTCCGTTGCTGGGCCGACGCGGGCAAGCTCCCCTACATCCGCACACTCGGCGGTCACCGTCGCTTCATGGCCTCCGCGGTGTGGGAAGCGCTCCGCGAAGTGGCACCGGATGTCGCGACGCCCGAGCGGCCCGCCGCTCAGGTGTGGCGGATCGGCTAAGCAACGTCGCGAACCACCAACTGAAGAGACTCCCGGCCGGCGCGCTAAACCTCCCTCCCCTTACGGTCTAAGTTCGCCGGCTTGCTGCCCTCGGTCACGGGGGCAGCATTTTTGTTAGCCCGACGTGAGCGGGGTTCCGGGCAAGGCGCCTTCCGGCCCGAGGCCGTGGAAGTCGTCGTAGAAGGTCTGCGCCAGCTTCACGACGGTGTTCGGGTCGGTGGGAGACGCGCACGTGATCTTGAAGTCCCAGCGTGTGAAGGCGAGCTGGATCCCGGTCGGCAGCGTCGGGCGGGGAGCCATGAAGGTGTAGATGTCGTGCCCGCGTGTGAAGCTCTCCAACGCCGAGACGACGCTCTGCGGCAAGTTGTTGTATTGGATGCCGATGTGACCGTGCTCCAGGTTGTGGACTTGGTCCTCGTCGGGGATTGAGCGCAGGTACACCCCGGTGGGCGCCGGGGCCGTCCCAGGGACGTTGTAGTGGCTCCCCGACGTCGGTGGGTTCGAGTTGTAGGGGAACGTCGCGGGCGGCTGGATGTGCTGGCGCCCTTGGTCCGCGACGGGGATCAACGCCGAGCAGCCGGCCGCCGACGCATCCTTGTTCAACGCCGTGAGGTTGAGCTTCGTCGACGACCCCGATGCGAGGATCAACGCAACGATCAGCCCGATGATCGCTGCGGCGCCGATGCCGACGTAGATGTAGCGCACGCGCCGCTGCTTCTTGGCCTTGAGCTCGGCTTCGAAGCGCGCGACTTTCGCAGCCTCACGCCGGTCCCTTTTTGTCGGTTTGTTCGGCACGTTTCCTCCGAGGTGAACCCGCGGGTTTATAGCATGGTGCCTGGAGCCGCGCAGGCTTACCGGACGTCCAAGAAACCCTGTGGATCGGCTGTTTGTCGAGCAGCCGGTGGATCGCTGGCATAACCAGCAGCGACGCACCCGAGAGCCTGCCATTCGGGACCCAGACCGAGCACGCGCGCGGCCACATCGGGAGCGAACAGGCTCGAGGAGATCCAGCAGGATCCGACCGACTGAGCAGCGAGCGCGACCATGAGGTTCTGCACGGCCGCGCCACCCGCCGCGACGAACATGTCGCGCTCCGCGCGCGCGCGCCTTTCGTCCGGATAGCCGTCGGCCGCACCCAGCGAGACGAAGCACGCGATCAACACGGGAGCCTTCTCGAGGATCTCGTTGGACCGGTCGATGCGCCGCGAGATCGTCTCGTCGCTCACGCCATCAGTCCGGAGATCACTCCGCCACATCTCTCGGAGCGCCGCGAGGAACGGGGGGCGCGCCTCTGAGGTCTTGAGCCACACGAAGCGCCACGGGCGCGCCCCCCGCGAGCCGTGCGGCGCGGGTGCCGTCGCTGCCGCTTCCACCGCGCGCGCGACCACCTCGTCCGGAACCGGCCGCACGTCGAACGCGCGCACCGAGCGCCGCAACTCGACGACGTCGACTCCGGCGACCGCGAACAAGTCTTCCTCCGGCGGCCGGATCAGCGCGCGCGCGCTGTCCTCACCCGAGATGCCTTCGAGCCCGCGCACGATCGCGACCGGGATGCCGTCGGACTTGCCCATGACGAGCTCGGCGGCGCCGGCGATCTCGTCGGCGATCGCGATGATCGTCGCTTCCAGCTCCATGCCGAACGAGTCCTTCTCGCCCCGGTGATCGCGCACGGCTTTGATGCCTGCGACCCCGAGCGCGACGTTCGTCTGCCCGATACGCCACGCGCGGCCGAAGGTGTCCGAGATGACCACGCCGACGTTCCGTCCCAGAGCCGCGCGCAGCCGCTCGGCAGAGCCGTCGGGGTCGAGCGGCAGCAGCGCGAGGCGGCCGGGTTGAACGTTCGACGCGTCGACGCCTGCGTTCGCGCACACGAAGCCGTGGCGCGTTTGCGCAATGACGATTTCGCCGCGGCGCGCGACGACTCTCGCGGTCTCCTGAATGATGGCCTTCGCACGTTCCTCCCGAGCGTGCGTGGCGTCGATCTCGACGATCCAGCCTTCGGACTTGCTGACGATCTTCTGCGCGACGACGACGACGTCACCGTCTCGCAGCTCGGTGTGAGACGAGATCAGCTCGGCGAGGTCGTCACCATCGGCGATCTCGGGCAGTCCCGTTACCGGGATGACTTCGATCCTCATCGCGCGCGCTCCGCGAGCGCGAGGGTCGCCTTCGCGAGCGCCGCCGCATCCTCCGGCGTGTGCATCATCGTTTGCGTCGTTTCGACGACGGGCCCGAGTCGCTCGATCTCATCGCGAGCGCCGCCATCCACGACGTCGATCACGAACCCGTTCAAGAAGTCTCGATAGAGACCCGCGACTCCGCGCGCCGAAACATCGGCGCCGACCACAGGCAACAGCTTGTCGGCCATCCCTCGCACGACCGCGCCGCCGACGATGGGGGAGACGCCGACCACCGGCGCGCGCGTCGCGCGCAACGCGTCCCGGATCCCGGGGACCGAAAGGATCGTGCCGATCGAAACGACGGGATTCGACGGCGCGACGATGACGGCCTCCGCCGACGCGATC
>VAWS01000168.1 GCA_005884515.1 Actinomycetota bacterium | reverse complement strand
GCCGCAAGCGTCGGTGCCGGTCGCAGCCGCGACGCCGGTCACCGAGGCGCCCGCCCCGGCTCCGGTCGCACAACCGCAATCACAGCCTCAATCACAGCCGCAAACCCAACCGCAGCAGCAGCCGCACCAGCCGCGGCCTCCCCACCACCAGCAGCAGAACCAGCAAAGCCGCGAAGGTGGCCGCGACCGCGGCCGCAGAGGGCGCCGCGACCGGAACCGCAATCGCAGCCGTGACCGCCAAGGCGGCAGCGGCAGCAGCGGCGGCGGCGGCGGCGGTGGTGGCGGTGGCGGCGGCATGCCGGCCGACCGCGAGCTATCCGCCGAAGAGGCGGCGCTCGAAGGCGAGCTGCAGACGGGCATCCTCGACATCCTCCCCGAGGGCTACGGCTTCCTCCGGACATCCGGCTATCTGCCCGGGCCGCGCGACGTGTACGTCTCGCTGTCGCAGGTCCGCCGGTTCGCGCTTCGCCGCGGCGACGAAGTCACCGGGTACGTGCGCGCGCCCAAGGAGGGCACGAGCGAGAAGTACTACGCACTCCTTCGCGTAGAGACCGTCGCCGACTTGACC
The DNA here is from genome assembly GCA_005884515.1 of Actinomycetota bacterium. GTDB lineage: Bacteria > Actinomycetota > AC-67 > AC-67 > AC-67 > AC-67. The sequence goes on along the minus strand of VAWS01000168.1, from coordinate 3,330 downwards.
CCCGACGAAGCCCGGCTTCGCCCGGAGTTCAAGAACCTCACCCCGTTGTTCCCCGACGAGCGGTTCCGGCTTGAGTGGGGACCACAGGCACTAACCGAGCGCGTGATCGACATCATCGCGCCGCTCGGGAAGGGCCAGCGAGGCTTGATCGTGTCGCCGCCGAAGGCAGGCAAGACGACGATCCTGAAGCAGATCGCGAACGGGATCCTCGCCAACACCAAGGGCGTGCACCTGATCGTCCTTCTGGTGGACGAGCGGCCGGAAGAGGTCACCGACTGGCAGCGCACGGTGAAGGCCGCCGAGGTCGTTTACTCGACCTTCGACCAGCCGGCCGAGAACCACACGCAGGTCGCCGAGCTCGTCCTCGAGCGCGCGAAGCGGCTCGTCGAGGCGAAGCAAGATGTGGCGATCCTGCTGGACTCGGTGACCCGCCTTGCGCGCGCATACAACCTGTCGGCCCCGGCCTCCGGACGCATCCTGTCCGGTGGTGTGGACTCGACCGCTCTGTACCCGCCGAAGCGGTTCTTCGGGGCCGCTCGAAACATCGAAGAGGGCGGGTCGCTGACGATCATCGCGTCGGCCCTGGTCGAGACAGGGTCCCGCATGGACGAGGTCATCTTCGAGGAGTTCAAGGGCACCGGGAACTCCGAGATCCGCCTCGACCGGCAGCTGTCCGAGAAGCGCATATTCCCGGCGATCGACATCGAAGCGTCGAGCACCCGTAAGGAAGAGCTCCTCTACGACAAGGAAGAATTGGTGCTCGTTTGGCGTTGGCGTAGATTGCTGCACGCTCTGGCGCCTGGACAGGCGATGGAGCTGCTTCGGGACAAGCTCACCCAGTCACAGACCAACGAGCAGTTCCTGAAAGAGATCGCCAAGATGAAGAACGTGGACTAAGGAGACACCCATGAAGCCTGAGATCCACCCCGCATACGTGAAGGCGGTCGTGCGCTGCTCGTGCGGAAACACGTTCGAGACGCGCTCGACGAAGCCCGAGCTTCACGTCGAGCTCTGCTCGCAGTGCCACCCGTTCTACACGGGCAAACAGAAGCTGGTCGACACCGGCGGACGCGTCGAGCGGTTCCAGCGCCGGTACGGGAAGAAGCCGGCTCAGGCCTAGCCTCCAACCCAGTGGCCGCGAAAGAGTCTCCGCACTACTACGGCGGCCAAGCGCTCCTCGAGGGCGTCATGATGCGCGGGCGCGACCGCTGGGCGGTCGCCGTCCGCCGTCCGACCAAAGAGATCTATCTCGAGCAGCATCCGGTCCGCTCGCTCGCGACCAAGTACCCGCTGTTCCGCAAGCCGCTCTTCCGCGGTGTTGCGGCGATGGGGGAAGCGCTCTCGATCGGGATGCGCGCGATGATGATCTCGGCGAACCAGTCCCTCGACGAGGAGACCAAGCTCTCGTCGAAGCAGATGGGCGGCACGATCGCCTTCGCCTTGCTGGTGTTCTTCGTGATCTTCATCCTGTTCCCGAACCTGCTGTCGAACCTGTTCGGGCACACGAAGCGCGCGACCGCGGGACATTCGATCCTGCAGAACGTGTACGAAGGCTTGATCCGGATGGGGATCTTCATCGGGTATCTGCTGCTGATCTCGATGATCAAAGAGATCCGGCGTGTCTTCCAGTACCACGGCGCGGAGCACAAGACGATCGCCGCGTACGAAGCGAACGAGCCCATCCTGAACCCGGAGTCGGTCGACAAATACTCGACGCTGCACGTTCGCTGCGGCACGAACTTCTTGATCATGACGATGCTGCTGACGATCATCGTCTTCACGTTCTTCGGCCGGCCGGCGATCTGGCTTCAGATCCTCGAGCGGCTTGGAGGCATCTTCTTGATCGCCGGCATCTCGTACGAAGGGCTGCGGCTCGGGGCTGCTCGAACGGACAACACGTTCGTGCGCGCGCTGATGAAGCCGGGGTTGTGGCTGCAGAAGATCACAACGCGTCAACCCGAAACAGATCAGATCGAGGTTGCGATCCGCTCGTTCGAAGCCGTGCTGCCGACCGCGGAGCGCGCCCGCATCGCGCCGTTGCCCTCGCCGGTAGTCGCCGGCGATTCGCTTCGCGAGGACGAGCCGACCGCGGAACCATAGCGGCGCGCGCGCACCGGCCGTTCAGGCCTAGACTTCCGACCCACGGGTGAGGTTGGCATGCTCGAACAACGACTTTCCCAACGACTGAGCGAGGCTGAGGCACGCTACGACGAGCTCGAGCGGCGCCTTTCGGATCCTGCCGTGTCATCGGATCGTGAGCAGTTGCGAACGCTGGGCAAGGAGCACGCTGACCTCCGCCAGGTCGTCGAAGGTTATCGCGCGTACCGCGGCATGGAAGGCGACGTTGAAGCCGCGCGCGAGATGCTCAAGGACTCCAAAGACGCAGACGCATCCTTCCTTCGAGACGAGATTTCGCAGCTCGAGAAGAAGCTCTCCGAGATGGAAGCGAGCCTACGGGAGATGCTCGTCCCGAAGGACCCCAAGGACGACAAGAACGTCATCGTCGAGATACGTGCTGCGGCGGGCGGCGACGAGGCTGCGCTGTTCGCGCGCGACCTGTTCGATATGTATCAGCGGTACGCGGAGCGTCAGAAGTGGAAGGTGGACGTCATGTCCGCCAACACGCCGGGCGTCGGCGGCTTCAAAGAGGTCGTGTTCGAGATCAAGGGCAAAGGTGCGTACTCGCGGATGAAGTTCGAATCGGGCGTGCATCGCGTGCAGCGTGTGCCGACGACCGAATCGCAGGGGCGGATCCACACCTCGACCGCGACGGTTGCGGTGCTGCCGGAAGCGGAGGAAGTCGAGGTGCAGATCAACCCGGCCGACCTCGAGCTCGATGTATTTCGGTCCTCGGGACCAGGCGGGCAGTCGGTGAACACGACCGACTCGGCCGTGCGCATCACGCACAAGCCGACGGGGATCGTCGTCGCGTGCCAGGAAGAGCGATCGCAGTTGCAGAACCGCGAGCGCTGCATGCAGATCCTGCGCGCGAAGCTTTTGCAACGCGCGGAGGAGGAGCAGCGATCGAAGATCGCCGCCGAACGCAAAGGCCAGGTCGGAACCGGCGAGCGCTCCGAGAAGATCCGCACGTACAACTTCCCGCAGAACCGGGTGACGGATCACCGGGTCGGGATGGACCTGTACAAGCTGCCGCAGGTCCTCGAGGGCGACCTCGACGCGTTCATCGACGCATTGGCGATGAAAGAGCGCGCCGACCGCCTCGTGGCCGGGGGAGACGGCGCGCGCGCGTGAGCATCGGGGACGAGATCGACGCGGCGGCGAAGACGTTCGCGGACGCCGGGATCGACGCCGCGCGCAACGACGCGGAGT
>VAWS01000167.1 GCA_005884515.1 Actinomycetota bacterium | reverse complement strand
CTGCAGGTCGCTCCGGTTCCAGTACTCACGCCACTCGGTGATGAGTCCGTTCCGGATACGCGCGCGGCTCATGCCCGAGTAGGCCACCGCACGGCCTTGCGCGCGCCACTCCAGCGTGATCGTCCATTCGGCCAGCACGATCTCCCCGTTCACGGCCAAGCTCACCACGTCGAATGCGAGCGGCTTCACGAAGGCGGCGGAGCGGCGCACCAGCTCTTCGTACGCAGGTTTACCGACGAGCGGTTTGTCGTGCACGGGCGACTGGAACGTCATCTCGTCTGCCCACAGCTCGAGGTAGGCGTCCAGATCCTCGGCTAACCATGCCTTGCGACGTCGCTCGAACAGGTCGACGGCTTCGTCGAGGCTCGGCATGGTCGCGAAAGCGTATCCCGAGCAGCCGGTTGACAGGGCGCGCGCGCCCCAACGACGATTCCTGATACACCGTCAGATTTGAGGGCTCATGGTTGCGATCACGCTTTGGTTCGACCTGCGCGCGCCCGAATGGGCGGCGATGCAGCACCCCGACCTCTACGCCGCGTGCCTCGAGCAGGTGCCGTGGGCCGAGAAGCACGGCGTCGCCGACATCGCGGTCCTCTCCGAGCACCACGGGTGGGAGGACGGCTTCATGCCGTCGCCGCTGACGCTCGCCGCAGCGCTCGCCGCGCGCACCGATCACATGCCGGTCAACATCGCCGCGATCGTGCTGCCGCTGCACGACCCGATCCGTCTCGCGGAGCAGATCGCGACCGTCGACCTGATCGCGCGCGGCCGCGTCAGCTTCGTCGTCGGCATCGGCTACGCAGAGCACGAGTTCGACATGGCCGGCGTGAACCGGAAGCGGCGGGCGAGGCTGCTCGAGGAATACATCGAAGTCATGCGGCAAGCATGGACGGGCGAGCCGTTCGAGTGGCAAGGCCGGACCATCCGTGTCAGGCCGGTGCCGTTCAGCAAGCCACATCCGCCGATGTTCATGGGCGGGGGCGCGGAAGCCAGCGCGCGGCGCGCGGCGAGGATGCATCTGTCGTTCCTGCCGACCATCGGCGACCCCGAGCTGAAGCGCATCTACGACGAGGAGTGCGCGAAGGTCGGGTTCCAAGGGATGTGCGTACTCCCGTTCGGACCGGCGATGGTGCACGTGAGTGAAGATCCCGAGAAGGCCTGGAACGAGATCGAGCGCTATGCGATGTACGACGCGGAGAGCTATGCGCGCGTGCAGACCGCCGGGAACCGCTCGCTGAACGCGTCGTCGGCGACGAATCCGGACGAGCTGCGTCGGGAAGGGCTCTATCGGATCGTCTCGCCGGACGAGTGTGTGGCGCTGGCGGATGAGCTTGGGCCGGCCGGCACGATCATCATGCGGCCGCTGATGAGTGGCATGCCGGCGGAGCTCGGGTGGGAGAGCCTCGAGCTGTTCCGCACGAAGGTGCTGCCGCGGATCCGGCCGTGATCTCGCTGTCAGAGTTGGTGGCGCCCGGCCACACCGCGCTGGTGACGCAAGAGTGTCAGAATGGGGTGATCGGGGAGCAGGCCGTCTTTCCCGAGCTTGCCCTTGCGGCGCGCGCCGGCATGGTCGGCAACGTCGCGCGCCTTGCCAAAGCCGCGCGCGCGTCGGGCATCCCTCTGGTGCACTGTCTGGCGCTGCGGCGAGCGGACGGTTTGGGCTCCAGCAACAACGCGCGCATTTTCGGAGCAGCCCGCAAGTCCGGCGTGGTTCTGTTGCCGGGCTCGTCGGCTGCGGAGGTCGTGCCGGAGATCGGCGTCGAAGAAACCGACATCGTGCTGACGAGGTACCACGGGTTGGGGCCGATGGGCGGCACCGATCTCGACGCGGTGTTGCGTTCCTTGGGCGCGACGACGGTGGTCGGTGTCGGGGTGTCGGTCAACGTCGGCATGACGAACTTCACGATGGACGCCGTGAACGCCGGCTACCAGTTCGTGCTGCCGCGGGATGCGGTGGCGGGCGTGCCGGCTTCTTATGCGGACGCGGTGATCGACAACACGCTGTTCTTGTTGGCGACCGTCGTCACGACGGACGACGTCGTCGCCGCGTGGGAGGCTGCGTGACGGCGCGCGCGAGGGCTGCTCAACAGTTGCGCGCGTCCGACGGGCGCGTTCCCGGACGCCGCGGGCGCGCGACGCGCGAGAAGCTGCTGTCGTGTACGGCCGAAATCTTGGAGAAGACGTCGTACCGCGACTTGAAGGTCATCGACATCGCGCGCTGCGCGGGAACCTCGCCGGCGACCTTTTATCAGTACTTCAACGACGTCGAAGCAGCGGTGCTGGAATTGGCCGGGAAACTTCAGGAGGAAGGCGCGTCGTTGGTCGAGCTGATCCGCGATTCCTCGTGGAAGGGCGCGCGCGGCCACCAGACGGCGACCTCGCTGACTGATGCGTTCCTGGATCTGTGGGAGCGGAATCGTGCGATCCTGCGCGTCGTCGACCTGGCCACGGCGGAAGGCGACCTGCACTTCCAAAACATCCGCACGCACTTGCTGAACGAAGTGACGCTCGCGCTGCGGGATGTGATCGAAGGATTCCGGGAGCAGAAGAAGCAGCCGCACGATCTTGACCCGATGGCGCAGGCCGCCACGCTCGTGTCGATGCTGGCGCACGTTGCGGCGCACCGCTACGGGTTCGAGTTCTGGGGCATCCGCTCGGACAAGATGCGAGATTCGGTCGCGCGCTTGCTGTACATCGGCGTGACGGGCGCGCGCGCTTGATGGCGTTCTATTCCGTGACCGACATCTAAGGGCCCCGCCCGCCGCCGATTTTCGGCCTCGAATAGCCCCGTATCACTAGGCATTGAGCGTCATTTCTCCGATCAAACGGGACAGAGCGCACCCTGCGCCTAAACCAGATCGTTCTTTCGCTCGACAAACATGTGACACCGTCAGCTGCACCGCCGCACGAACCCCCCAAGGATTGGAGCTTGTTTGCCAGCGCGTCCCTTCGCTGCGAGTCAACGTATGTGGGTGCGCTTCGGTGCGCCTGCACTCGCGTTGGCTTTGCTTGCGACCGGATGCGGGGCCGGCGCCGGCTCCGCACATGATCAAGGCGCCGGAGATTGGGGGGACGGTGGGGTTCGCTTCCCGGTTGAGGGCCAAGCCTCTCAAGGTCCGTCGGGGACGAGCGCCGGCCTGCTGCCGACGCCTCGGGCGACCGGATCGTTGTTCAACGAGCTGGCACCGCTCACAAAGATCATCAGCACGCGCGGCCCGGGCTACAAGCTGCCGTCGCTGTGTCGCTCCGACGGAACGATCGACACCGGCCCGCTCATCCACCCCGCCTGGGTGCCGCCGTGCGTTGCGCCCTACTCCGGCAACAACGGTGGCGCGACCGCGCGCGGCGTGACCGGCGACACCATCCATCTTGCCTACTACCTCACGGAAGACCCAACGATCCAAGGGGCCGACAGGACGGTTGGGGGATGCGGTACCGACCAGTGCACGATGGACTACGTGAACGCGTACCTCGACTGGTTCACCTCCTACTACCAGTTCTACGGGCGCCGGGTCGACGTTCAGTTCGTCAAGGGGAGCGGCCCGGAAAGCGAGACCTCTCTTGCGATCAAGGATGCAGACTCCATCGCCAATCTCAAGCCGCCTGTGTTCGCTGCGCTCAACGGCCCCGGAGAAGCGGGGGCCGCGTACGCGCGCGAGCTCGCCTCGAAAGGGATCATGTGCTTTTGCACGTACTCGGCGCCCCAAGACTTCTATCAGCAGAATGCTCCCTACGTTTGGAGCTGGTGGATGTCGTCGACTCAGGCGTACATCCACCGCGCGGCGTACATCGGACGGCGCCTTGCAGGCCGCGACGCGATCTGGGCCGGACCAGTC
>VAWS01000166.1 GCA_005884515.1 Actinomycetota bacterium | reverse complement strand
GAGATCGTCAAGCTCCCGAAAGAGTTGCCTCCCGACCTCGATCCGTTCCTTCGGAAGTCGCTCGTTCAAGCCGCGAAGATCAAGTCCGATCCCGCGAAGTACCTCGCCGCGCTTCGAGACTGGGCCGCGAAGGGATCGGGATCGCAATACGCGCTGACGCCGGAAGAAGTCATCGGCCGGTCGCAGGGCCGCTCGACGGAAAATTCCGAGGCGGCCGCGCATTTCGAGATCGGCCAGTACCTGCAGAAGGCGGGACACGCCGAAGACGCCGTCGAGCATTTCAAGCGCGCACACGAGCTCCAGCCGGATAACTGGACGTACAAGCGGCAAGCGTGGCAGTACGTCAGTCCGATGTTGCAGGATGCGCGCGCGGTCTACGGGACGGGCTGGGCGGACGAGATCGAGAAGTTCGGCGCCGAGAACTACTACCGAGCGTTAGACCTTTAAGTCGCGGATCGCGTCCCCGCGCGTTCACAAAGTATCGAACTCCTGGGCCTGAGCCCACTCACAACGCAACCCAAGCCTCGCGATCGGACTGGCCGGAAGGGGACGAGAGTCCAAACCCAACCGGACGAGCAGCTTGTGATGGCTTTGGTCAGATGGAGGACGGGCTCGACAGCACCGCAGTGACGGCTGTCTGAAGAGCAGCCGCCACGTCGGAGGCTTTGACCGGCGACAGCGATGCGTACCTCACGTGGATGATGATGTCGCCGACCCGACGGACGCCAACGCCGTACGCGAAGCCGTACTCATCGGGTCGCGCGCCGATGAAGATGTGAGCATCTCCCGGCGCGTCCGACTCGGTCTTGTAGATCGAGCCGGGGTGAGGAGCGTTGCCCTTCAGGAAGTACTGGAGAAAATCCTCCGCTCCTGGGGGTGCGGCGAACTGCCACAGCTCAGCGTCGAGCACTCGCCGCGGCGACTTTTCAACGTACTGCCTGTCGACGCCTCGCAGATATCCCGTGACCGAAAGGTAGGTCGCAACGCGGGAGGGGTTCCTAAACTGCTTGCTCAGCGTGTCCAAAGACAGCCCAAGGTCTGACCCTGCGAGCGTCCATCCGCGTAGCGGCGATGCGAGGAAAGAGGAGAGCGACTGAGTGCGGTCGTGCCTCGGACCGGAAGGGGTAGGACTGGCGGTGGCGGACTTCAGGCTTTGCACCAGCGCATCGGAGACCGGTGGAGACGTCGACGGTAATGGAGTTGTGGAAGCTGCCCCGATCAGCGCGACTAGGCCGATGAAGGCGGCCGTTGTGAGATAGCCGCGCGGACGCCCGCGGACGGGCCGAGATGTGACTTCGATGCCGGAGGTTCGCTGCGCGGGAGCAAGGGTCCGAAGGCCTCTCCACAAGATCCAGTTGGAGATCAGAGCGATCGCGTTCGCGATGGGGCCGAACAGCAAGCCCCACCAGCCGCGCGTGAGGCATCGATACTGACACTCGCGGAAATTCTTGAGCGCGCAGTCGCGGCACCAGCTCCCCTTGACGCGCTTCCATCTGAAGAAGACGACGAAGCTCTCGACGATTGTGTACCGGCCCGGCTTGGCGGGGGAGGCGCCGCAACTCTGGCAGTAGTGGATGCTGTCGCCGCCGTTCAGCGTGACGAGCGCGCCGTGCGCCTGAGGCGGATCGATTTGGGGGAGGTTCATCGCAGGCTCGATCGGAGCCCCCTGGAGGGCGGGCAGCCGGGGCTGCATCCGGCGGCGGCACCGAGGGCAAAACGTGCGCCCCTCGTCGGCGTACGCGCCGCAGTATTGGCATTCGGGCATGGAGACTCCTCGCGTCCTGTCGAATCAACGAGAGGGGCCGAAACGAAGTGACGAGCTCTACGATTGACCTGGATATCGGCCGACGCCGAACAAGGGCCGGACACCCCGACGGCGCTTCCTTATGTCGTCATCCTCGTCACCGTCGTGCCGTTCACCGCGTACGCGGCGCTCGTGTTGTCCCTGTCCAAGGCGCGGCTGGTTTCCACACGCGCACTGATCATCGCGTTCGCCGCTCTGATGATTTTCGCCGTTGCGTTGCCCCCGCGCTCGTCTCGCGACCTGTGGGCCTATCTCATGTACGGAAGGATCGTTGCTCAGCATCACGCGAGCCCGTACACGCACGCTCCGGCGGAGTATCCGCACGATCCCATCTATCCGCGCGTGTATCAAGTGTTCAAAAACACGAAGTCCGTTTACGGACCGGCGTTCACTGCGGTTTCTGCTGCAGGAGCAGCCGTGTGCGGCAGCTCCCAGGTCTGCGGACGGCTGTTCTTCCAGCTGCTCGAGGCTTTAGCCGTGTTGGGTGCAGTGCTCATCGTCTTCCGGTCCACCCAAAGTTGGGCCGCGGCCGCGTTCGTTGGTCTTAACCCGATGGTCATCGCGAGCATCGTCAACAGCGCGCACAACGAGGGTCTCATCGCGCTGTTGGTGCTCGGAGCTGGGGTGATCGCGCGCGCGCGACCCGGTGCGGCGGGACTCCTCGTCGGCCTTGCGATGGCGATCAAGATCAACGCCGGGATCGCACTCATCGCACTCTGCATCTGGCTCTTGATCGCGCGAGGATGGCGGCCTGCTGTAACTGCGGCCGCGACGGCAGTTGCCGTGCTGGTTCCCACGTACCTCGCCGCGGGCGGTCGGCGCGTCCTCGGTCCCTTGCGAACGGCATCGATGTCTATCAGCCATCACTCGTTCTGGCACGCGCTGCTGCAGGGGCATTCGAGGAGTTCGATCGCGCACGTTGGGATCGCCGGCACCATCGCGCTCGCGATCGTCCTTGCCCTCGGACGCGCGCGGACCGGCGGACCGATTCCGGTTTTCGTGGCGGCGTTCGCCGCCTACATCGTCACGACGCCTTACATCTTGCCGTGGTACACGGCGACGCTGATTCCGCTGCTCGCTTTGCGCCTACGCTCGAAGACCACGTGGGCCCTCTTCGCGTACTCGGCTCTGCTGTTCCTTGTGTATCCCACGCACGCAAGCACGCATCCCGGTTTGGCTGGGCACATCCTCTCGACCATGGCCGTCGATGTACTACCGATCGTCGAGATCATCATCATCGTCGCGCTGATCGTGACCGCGTGGCGCCCACGACGCCAAGCGCGCGCGGCGCTGAGGTGATCGCTCGGATGTGCGCATGCCGTGAGACAATGCGAATGGCGAAGGGAGATCGGGTCCAGGGTCGGGGATGCCGTTACCGGCCCCATCTCCCCTAGGAGGAGGTCGTAAACATGAAAACGATGACATGCAAACAAATGGGTGGACCGTGTGATGTCGCGTTCCATGGGAACACGGCTGATGAGGTCATAAAGGCGCAAGACAAGCACTTAAAAGAAGCGGTTGCGAGCGGTGATGAAACGCACGAGAGCGCCTTGAAGGCGATGCAGGGCAGATGGAAAAATCCTTTGCGAGGGCTGGGGTGGTATAGGAAAACCAAGAAGGATTTTGCCGCTCTTCCCGACGACTGATCGGTCATCAAGCGTCTCGCCGCGCGTCGGCGAGCTATGCCTACCCGGGACCGCCAGCGGGTGTGAAAGCAATATGCAGAAGCGGCCGGTGCGAAAGCCGACATTTTGCCCATAGATGGCGGTCCCAGCCCTGTCGGTGTTCTGTCCTGGACCTCATGCTGGAGCTACTTCCGGCCGGCTTCACGGTTCGCTCGGAGCTTCAAGGGGGGCACCATGAAAGCGATCGTCCAGGACAAGTACGGCTCAGCCGAGGTGTTGAGATTCGAAGACATCGACCCGCCGGAGATCGGCGATAACGATGTGCTTGTTCACGTCCGCGCGGCAGGAGTTGATCGAGGTGTTTGGCATTTCATGACCGGTCTGCCATATGCAGGACGAATCGCGTCGGGGCTGCGCAAACCGAAGATCCCCGTCCCGGGCATGGACCTGGCAGGAATCGTTGAGACTGTCGGCAAGAACGTGACCCGGTTCAAGCCGGGAGATGAGGTGCTCGGGATCGGGAAGTTCGCCTTCGCCGAGTACGCGCGCGCTCCGGAGAAAAAACTTGTTTCCAAACCGGCCGTCCTCACCTTCGAGCAGGCGGCAGTCGTTTCGATCTCGGGTCTTCCGGCTCTCCATGCCGTGCGGGACGAAGCGAAGGTTCAGCCCGGACAGAAGGTCTTGATCATCGGAGCGGCCGGCGGTGTAGGAACGTACGCCATACAGATCGCGAAGGTGTACGGAGCCGAGGTCACGGCGGTGTGCAGCACAACGAAGATGGACCTGGTCCGATCGATCGGTGCCGACCATGTCATCGATTACACGCGCGAAGAGTTCGCCGACGGCGCAAGGCATTGGGACGTCATCATCGACATCGCCGGCAACCGTTCCTTGTCGCATCTCAGGCGTGCGCTTTCCCCGCGGGGGACACTCGTGATCGTCGGAGGAGAAGACGGCGGCAAATGGCTTGGATTGGGCCGGCCACTCATGGCCTCGCTGTTGTCGCTCTTCACGAGCCAGCGGCTCCGCATGCTGCTCCCGAAGGAACGCCTCGAAGACATAGAGACGTTGAAGGACCTCGCTGAGTCGGGAAAGATCACGCCGGTCGTCGAGCGCACATACGAGTTGAGCGAAGCGGCCGAGGCGATCCGGCGTATCGAAGCGGGGCACGCGCGCGGGAAACTCGTCATCACCGTGTGACGGAGAGCTATGCGCCGGGCTTCCACGTGGTTCGGCGATGACGAGTGGAAGACTCAGCCAGGCCCCGGATACTGAGCAATCCACCTCGCGCGCTGACCCGTACTTCTAACTGAAGAGTGTTTCTTGCTCTGGTGGCCGCCCCCCCTTCAGGTGGGATTCCCATCGAGAGGGGCACCAGGCGTTCGTGGTCATTGACGAGCCTGGAGGTGCGCCCGCTCATGCGAAGGCTTTCCCTAATCTGCTTCTTCGTGCTGATGGGAGCTTCCTGTTCCAACGCGACCATCTCCGGCATTTAGAACACACCAGTTAGGAGGATCGCAATGGCTCAGCGCACAAATCAGATGCTGGCGGCATCTCTTGCCGCCTTCGCAGGGATCGTGCACGCGATCAAGGTCCCAGATCACTTCACCATCGCCACGTGGCTCGGCGTCTTGTTCGTAATGGATGCGATCGGCCTTGTGCTGATGGCTGTGTGGTTGCTGGTGCGTCCCTCGCGCCTTGCGGCCGGTGCGGCCGGGCTGCTCGCGATCGGGACTGCGGGCGGCTACGTCATCTCGCGAACGGTTGGGTTACCTTCGGTAGGGCGGTTGCCGTGGGACACGATCGGAATCGTGGTAACCGTGGGAGAGTTGGCGCTCGCTCTTGTGTGTCTCCCCATGTTGGCGACTCGAAGGAGCATGGCTGCATCAGAGGACGTGCGCCGGGCCGCTTAGCCAAAGGTGCGAAGTCGGCTTAGACCTGCTCGCGGGTCGATGCCGAGTATGCGGGCTTGTCGCGCTGGCGCTCCGCGCATCGCCAGGCATCTTCGACGCATGCGTGCGGGTGACCACATTCCCAAACCCGCTGGCCGCTAGCGAAGACGCGCCCACGCCACGTCCCGTCGCGCGCCTGATGCCCCCAGACTCGGAACTGCTCGGGTGACATCATGGTCGCAGTGTGTGCCGATGTTGGGCATTGTCATAGGGGTGAACGGCCCATCTTCTTTCGGGAAGCGGCAAGCTGCTCGGGTTGCGCAGCGCTGTCATGCGGCGAACCCCGGCCGTTTAGCACCGGGGCTCGCTTCTAGGGGGCCAATGTGAGGTGCGTTTCGAGATACCAATCCGCGCCGGGGACCTCAACGACAGAAGACGGATGCGCCGAGAGCACCACGATCCTGGTGCCAGGGCAGATCGACTTGATCTTCCGCGCGGCTTCGACGCCGTCCATCACGGGCATCCGGATGTCTAGCAAGACCACGTCGGGGTGGAGGTCGGAGACGAGATTCACGGCTTCAGCACCGTTGGTCGCCTCGCCGCAGACAAGAAAATCTGGGTCGGTACCAAGTGCCATCCGGACGAACGCTCGCACGTCCGGCTCGTCATCTACAACAAGCACCTTGACCGGTCGTCGTCGACCTTGGACACTCATCGTCCACCTCGGGCCCCGGTATAGCCCCTGTTGACACAATAGGCAAGGGCAATTCGTTAGGCGTGGTCCGATGACCAGGCATCCACATCTCAGGCAAAACCCCTCAGCGGGTTCGGCGACAACTTTGCGAGGTTGCGTTTAGTGGCAACCCGGGAGATGATGAGCGGGACGGCACGTCGTTGCTTGCATCGAGTAACCCCCTAGGGCCCCGCCGAAAGGCGGGGCTCGCCGTCCGCTTTCAGGGATGAAGCCCTACCCCCCCGGGACGGACTGGCACGCCCAGACTCTCGGCGCGAATTCCTAAGCAGCGCAGAGGCGCCCAAGGGTCAGGATGATCTCCCTAGGGGGCGTCGTTTTTGGAAGGCACAGATCTGCACCGAGGTCCAGCGCACGCTGGAGGAGGTCCTCGTTGCTGTATGTCGTGAGGATCACGATCTTTGTCTTCGCGCATGCGGTACGGATATAAGGCGTTGCCTCGATGCCATCCATCACCGGCATCCCGATGTCCAGCAGTACCACATCGGGGCACTTCTCCCGAACCATTTGCACGGCCTCTTCGCCGTTGCTGGCTTCCCGGACGATCTCGATCCCCGGGTGCCTGCCGACCGTTAGGCGAAGCATGAACCGGATATCCGACTCGTCATCGACGACCAGGATCTCTAGCATTTCGTCTGTCCCAGTCTGCGCGAGCACCCACGCGGCTCGCTCCGCGAGAGAAGGGATAGTCCGCCCACACCGTTGAGTCAAGTGGTAACGGCTGGAAAAACGCGGCTTAGGCGACCGAGCTAGACGGTGACGCGTGCACGACGACGATCGTCGGGATCCAGGCCTCCCCATATGCCGAACTCTTCGTCGTTCACCATAGAAAAGCGCCGACACAAACTAAGTACGGGACACGGCATCTCGTCTTTCTCCCCAGTGCAGTAGTCCTTTGCTCGTTGCCCCGGTCCGCCCGACGAGAAGAATTCATGTGCGTCCGCCTTGTCTTTGCATTTCGCGCGGCCCATCCATTTCTGTCCCCGGGTTGATTCAAATAACGCGTAACGCTTCCTCACGACGTTCTCTTCTTCTCCGGTTCCTGTTTGACCGACGACAAGGGAACCCGGATCCCTGCTGACGCGGCGAGTTGTTCCGCAGATGCGCGCAGGTCCTCGGCTCGCGCGACGAGTTGGTCGGCGAGTTCGCAGAGCTGGTGAGCCTGCTTCGCCAGTTCGGCGATCTCGCTGTCCGTTCTCAGCCTGAATTCCAAGTTCCTGGTCGTCACCGTTCCCCCTTCGGAACGGCGACGCTTTTGCACGAGAACGTTCCGATCAAGGATCTTGAGAGTTAGCGGATGGATCGGAAAGCGATGTTTGAAGATGATCCGGGGAACCGTGTTCGCACGGTTCGTGCGCTTCCCAGTTGGTCCCCCACCACCCAGTCTACGCTGTCAGGTTGGCTTAGTCAAGACTGAACAAAGTTAGACGCGGTGAGCGTGTCTCGCCCACTATCCGGTCCAGTCCACCGTGGGCCAGTCGGGACTGCCGGTGGCTACGTCATCTCGCGAACGGTTGGGGTTAGCCCCGTGGGGCGGTTGCCGTGGGACAAGATCGGAATCGTGGTAACCGTAGGAGAGGTGGCGCTCGCTCTTGTGTGTCTCGCTACCGACTCGAAGAAACATGGCTGCATCAGGGGATGTGCGCCCGGCCGCTTAGCCAAAACGTCCGGAGTCCCCGAAACTGCGTTGGCGGGTGAGCCTCCGCTCCCAGGAAGATGGCATGATTC
>VAWS01000165.1 GCA_005884515.1 Actinomycetota bacterium | reverse complement strand
CGTCCCTGTGAGGTTGAACTTCGCCGCAGAGTGATCAACACCTTTGGTAAATCGCACCAATTTTCCCCTGGCACGGACCCGGGAGGCCCCGACGCTCGGACTTTGACAAAAAGAGGACCCCTTCCCCCCCCGGCACAGACTCGGATGGCTCCGCACGCTGGGTCTTTTGACAAAAAAAGAGGACCCCCAGTGGGGGTCCCCTTTCAGCCGCTTACCTGTTGGCTACAGCAGTACGCAGAGGAGCAAGAAGCTCGCCTGGTCTGTCTGAGCCTCGATCGGTGCCGTTCCAGTCGGACACGGATGCGGCCCCGGGTCGACCACGCTGCCTACTCCGAGGCAGGCGTGGATCAAAGACCCCGTCGTGTGTGCCGCAGGATCCGGCGGGAGATCGACGTGGACCCCGACAACACCCGGTATATCCGAGTTGGGGATGACGGTGTTCCCGCCGAGCGTCACGTTCCAATCGCACAGGTTCTTCACCGCACCGCCGGTTGTCGCGCCGGTCGTCGCCCCTCCGGTCGTGCCACCACCGGTCGTGCCACCCGTGGTTCCATTTCCTGTTCCGTTGCCTGTTCCATTTCCTGTTCCGTTGCCTGTTCCGTTGCCTGTTCCGTTGCCGGTGGCGTTACCGGTCCCCCTCTGCAGCTTGCAAAGGAGGCTGTGGATGTTCGGCCCCCCGTATGGGGGTGGCTGTCCCTGGTGGTTATCGGAATCGCACGGTGGGTTCGACGGAGGCGGGTTGGGAGTGCCGCCACCGTGACCACCGCCTTTCCCGAACGCCAGCCCCGGAAGGACGAAGAGACTCGTCACAGCCAGCATCACGAAAATCGGAAGGATCTTCTTTCGCAATGTATTCACCTCCCCCCTAGGTGGAGTCTCTCGCAAGCGGCGAGAGTGGATTCGAGTGCACGCGCGCAGCGAGCTCGCGTGCGAAGAAGACAGGAGATGCTTGATGGAAGGGAGGGACGGCAACAGGGCGGCGCGCAGTACGGATAAAGCCGTTTCGACCAACGTGTCGCCGCGCGCTCCCAGCCAAGCCCTCGGCCTTTCTGCGGCATTCACTGCCGCAGTCCGTCGCCCTCACCATTGTGGGCGAATCCCGTGAACTAGGACATAGCGCCCCAGGACACCTAAACGTCCCTTATCCCCCCCTCTAGCCCTCTAAACCAAAGATGCCTGAAGAGGCACCTACCAGACGCGTCGGGAAAAACGGCCTGGTCCGACGCCCCCCGCGTACACTGATGCGTTCGCCCAGATGAGAGGCTCCACGAAGGGAGGTCGAGAGGCGGTGCTCGGTGAACCCACCGACCCCGGACCGGGTCGACCGAACGGAAACGACGCCGCCCCTGCGCAGGACGCGGCGTCGTCGGCGCGCCCTCTCACGCCGAACGAGGACGACCCGGACCCGGACCCCGGACCGATCCGGCCGGACCGCGCGCGTCGCCCAGCGCGCGGCCGGCGCACGACGGGCAACAAGCCGAGCAGCCCTCAGTCCGGCGCGCGCGCTCGCAGCGATCTTCCGTTACTGGCGCGCGGAGCGCACGACGCTGCGCCAAGGGTTCGTCGGCCTGTGGATCTCCTCGGGCGGCGATCTGATCGCGGGCTTCGCGCTCGGCGTGATGACGCACCGCCTCGACAAGCTACCGGGATTGCTCATCCTCGTTCCCGCGGCGATCGGCATGCGAGGCAACATCTTCGGCGCCGTCGGTTCCCGCCTCGGTACGAGCATCCATTCCGGTCTCTTCCGCGTGACGCGGGAGCGGACCGGCGTGCTCTACCAGAACGCGTACGCGTCGTTGATGCTGTCGATCTCGACGTCCGCGTTCCTCGCGGTCGCCGCCCGCATCGTCTCGAGCGCAACCGGTCTCACGTCGATATCCGTCTGGGACTTCTTCGTCATCTCGGTCGTCGCAGGCGTTTTCTCGAGCATCGTCGTTCTTGCACTGACGGTTGTCCTTGCTCGTATGGGATACGAACGAGATTGGGACCTCGACTCGATCGCCGCTCCCGTCATCACGTTCATCGGAGACACCGTCACGTTGCCGGCGCTCTTCGCCGCCTCGTTCCTGGCGAAACGCCACATCGTGACGCTCTCCTTGGGCGCGGTATTGGCGCTCTTGTGTCTCCTCGCGTTCATCGCCGCGGTTCGTACCGATCTTCCGTCGGCTCGGCGGATCTTCCGCGAAAGCATCGTCGTGCTCGCATTGGCCGGGACGATGGACATCTTCGCCGGCACGGTCGTCCAGCACCGGATCACGCGCTTCAACGCGGTGCCCGCGCTGCTCGTCCTCATCCCGCCCTTCCTGGAGGACGCCGGCGCGCTCGGATCGATTGCGGCCGCGCGCCTTTCATCGAAGCTTCACCTCGGTGCCATCCGGCCACGCCTCATCCCCGAGCGGCTCGCGCTACTGGACATCACGCTGCTCGCCCCGTTCGCCCTTTCGGTCTTCACGCTGGTGGGCATCAGCGCCGACCTGATCGCGCGCGCATCCGGGCTTGCGACCCCGGGCTTGTTGACAATGGTCGAGTTATCGCTGCTCGCGGGCTATATCGCAACGGTGGGCGCCGCGATCCTCGCGTACGCAACGGCGGTTGCCACCTTCCGGTTCGGGCTCGATCCCGACAACCACGGAGTCCCGATCGTGACGAGCTCGATCGACCTCTTCGGCATGTTCGCGCTCGTCGGGACGGTCGTGCTTCTCGGAGTGGGAGTGAAGTGAGATGAGCGAACGAAGTACCGTCAAAGACCTCCTCGCCGACGCGAAGGATCACTCGGAGCTGATGGTCGATCTCGCGCACGCGGCCATCTTCTTCGGCGACGACGACATCGCGGCGGAGGTCGTCCGGCTCCGCGAAGACATGAGCCGGATCGTGCTCGAGCTCCGAGAGATCAGCATCCTCGCGGCCCGCTCGCCGGAAGATGCCGAAGCGATGGCCGGCGTCCTTCAGATGGCAGCGGCCATGGACAAGATCGCGGATGCGGCCGAAGACATCGCGCGCGTGGTGTTGAAGGATCTCGGCGTTCCGCCGGAGCTGCGCGACGACCTTCGCCATGCGGAGGAGGTCGTCACGCGCGTGCGCATCCGCGAGGAGAACACCCTCGAAGGCAAGACGTTAGAAGAAGCGGAGCTGCCGACCGAGACGGGCATGTGGGTGATCGCGATCCGTCGCGACGTTTCGTGGATCTTCGGTCCCGGGGGCGACACCGTGCTGCAATCGGGCGACGTGATCTTCGCGCAAGGTCCGGAAGAAGGCGTCGATCTTCTGCGCGAGCTTGCCGGTGCGCCGCGCCGCAACCTTCGGGAGCCCGCCCCGCGGCTGATCACCGGTCTCGATCGAGCGGTGGACCTGTTGGTGGAGATGAAGAACGCGAGCGAGGTCGCGGTCGGACTCGCGTACAGCGCCGTACTATTCCGCGACAAAGGGCTCGCCGCCGAAGTCGGCGCGATCGAAGACTCAACCGACGAGATGCACCACGAGCTCGAGCGCTGGGTCTTGCGCGCAGTGACGGAAGGCGGTGAACCCGATTCGCTACGAGGCCTTCTCCATCTTGCGTTCGCGAACGAGCGGATCGCAGACGCCGCCCAAGAGATGACCAAGCTCGTCGAGTACGAAGACGAGCCGCACCCGATCATCTCTGAGGCGCTCGCAGAGACGGACGAGATCGTGGTCCAAGAGGCGGTGACGGCGGGAAGCGAGGCCGAAGGGAAGTCGCTGCGCGATCTTCAGATGCGCACGGAGATCGGCATGGAGGTCCTCGCGATCCAACGCGGGGGCCGCTGGATCTATCGTCCGCGCGCATCGCAAACCCTGCTGGCCGGCG
>VAWS01000164.1 GCA_005884515.1 Actinomycetota bacterium | reverse complement strand
GGCGAAGAAGCGACCCGTCTCCGGAGGAAGCGACGGAGGGAAGCCCCCAACCGAGACCTGCGCCTTGGCGTTGATCAGCCGGGCTTCGATGCCGGCGTCGTTGTTGCCGATGACGGTCACGCCGACGCTCGACCCGGTGCCGCTTTGCCCTGCAACGGCGACGAGCTCGTTCGACGGGACCTGACCGGGAAGAAGCTCGGCGCCGCTCGAGGAACGCACGAGCGCTTCGGCAACGACGCGACCGACGTTCGCGTGAACGACGGCCGTGAGGTTGCGCGCGCTGAAGGCGAAGTCGCCCAAACGGAAGTCTTGCCGGGTATGTGACGCGATAACGCGGCGCGACAAGCGTTGCGGCTGGAACACCCGGCCGTCGGCGATCAACGACACGGACACATCGGCGTCGGCCGCACCCGGGTTGTACAGAGCAAGCTCGGCGTCGCTCCCAAGGGTGCTCGCCCCGGTAACGACGACGTCCTCTCCCCCGGCGCGCGCGCACGGGGATGCGGCCGCTCCTCCCGCCCGCACGACCGGCCCCGACACCTTCTGCAGGAAAAGCATGTGGGTCGCCACGACGTTGCCACCCGAGAACTCAACCACTGCTCCGGCTCGGCTCGCGGCCGTTGAGGGGATGCGGATCGAGCCCGTCTCACCGGCGAGCACACTCAGCGGTACGACGATCGGCGCCCCTTTCGCGGCGCCGAAGTTCACACGGATAGAGGAAGGCGTCGTTCCGATGTTGGCAACCTGGAGGTAGGAGCGCGCGTTCGGTTCCGTGAGGTAGGGACACGTGAGGATGCCGGCCTCAGGTGCGAGCGACACTGTCGAGCGGGGCACGGGCTTCGCCGGCGACACGCGGTCGACCGCGATCGCACCGCCGATCATCAGCAGCATGAGGACGACCGCGAGACGGAGCTTCACCGTTCCCCTCGCTCGCGCGCGGCGCGTTGCGACCACCGGATCGCGACTCCGATGACCAGAAGGAGCTCGAGCACGAGCGCACCGCGATGCCAACGCTGGCCCGACCACGTCACCACGATGTGGTTCGGGTTGGGCCCAAGGACGAAGCGGATCGCCCAGCCGAACGAGCGCTGCGGCGTGAGAGGCTTCCCGTCGACCTGCGCGCGCCAGGACGGCGAGAAGTCTTCCGCGAGAAGGATCTCCTTCGCGGTGGTCGCGGCGCTCCCGCTGAATCCGGTGCCGCCGGTTTGCGAGAGACCGGGGCCCGCCCGAGGCGACGCTTCCGCACCGGCAACCGCAGCGAACGTCGACGCCGACGCCTGCGTCCACCCCGGCGTCGAAACGGTCGTCGCGATCGGAAGCCCCGCCTCGTTCACGTACACGATCGCGTTGTTGAAGCGCTGCGAAAGCGCGAGGTCAACCTGCCGTGCAACGGCCGCCGCCAGCAACGGATCCGCGGTAGGCCGGACGATCACATACTGAACGCCGAACGTCGCGAGCAGCCTGCCGCCGGACTCCGTCTCATCGGAAGCGATCGCTGCGAACGTGCGGCGAAGGTCTGTAGCTGCCGCTCCGGCAGGACGCTGGAGGAACTGGAGCATCGTCTGCCCGGCCGGGCCGCTCAGTGCGACGCTGGGTGCATCGATCGTCCCGTCGACCCATGCGACCCGGAAGGGCCCTTCCTGCGCGGCCTGCTCGGCGAGGAAGGACGGGATCAGTGCGCCGGAGGCTACGAGACCGGGATGGTCCCCGCGCGCGATCCATCCGGCGGACGCGGCGATCTGCACGAGGAGAACGATGCCGGCAATGCCGGCGACGAGGTGCGGCAACCCGAACGCGCGCGCGCGCAACCGCGACGCCGCCGCATCGAATCCGATGCCGGCGAGAACGCACCACGCCACCGCGGCGCCGATGAGGGGCAGCTCCGGACGCGGCGCGATCCACGGCACGCCGCGCGCGACCGCCCATGCAACCCCGAGGGAAACGAAGGCGACGCCGGCGAAGATCGCCGCCGCGCGCCGCCGCTGAGCAGGCGCGCCGAGCAAACCGGCGAGACCGGCGACCGGGAGACCGAACGCAACCGCGAGGGGCAGCGCGCGGATCGGCCCCGCCGACAGCGCAAGGATGTCGGTCATCGTTCGCTGCGAGTCGCCGCCGCCCGCGCCGAGGGGCGAGCCGGCACGGAACAGCTCTGCGCTCCACGGAAGCAAGACGATGAGCGCGCCACCAACCACGGTCGCCGTCCGTTTGAGAACGTCGCCGGCCGTCGTCTTCCGCGTCCCGGCGCACAAGGCAGCAATCAGGATGCCCGCGCCGGCGAAGAAAACGACCGACCACGGCGCGAGCGACGTCGCGATGGCCAGCCAAACGATGCCCGCGGCGACGCTTCGCCAGCCTCCGCCCGGCGCGAGCCCGGCCGCGCGCGCGAGCGGGATCAGCAGAGCCGGCGCGAACGCCAGCAGGACGAGGTCGGGGAGGCGACCGCCGCCGAACGCGCCGAGCATCAAGGGCGAGGCCGCGTACGCCACGACCGCGAGACGGCGACCGCGATCGTTCATGCCGAGCACCGAACAGAGGCGATTCATCGAGAGCGCACCGACGAGCGGCAAGCCGAGGACCAGAACCCGCTGTGCGAGCCAGCCGCTGCCGAAGGTGATGAAGGTCAAGATGCCGAGCACGACGAGCCCCGGCGTCGCCGGCCCGGCGCCACCGGCCGCGGGACCTCGCCATCCGGAAACGAACTCCGTGAAGAATGAGCGCATGCTGCTCGGGAACGGCAAGAGGTCGACACCGGCGATCTGCTGCGAGAAAAACAGACTGCGCGCGCCGACCAGGCCGAGCACCACCGCTATGAGCACGAGGCTTCCCACCGGGTGCGCGCGCACCCGGTCGGCGAGTCGCGGCCTCGGCTTCTCCAGCTCGTCTTCGGAAGCTTCGTCGACTTCGCCGACGACTTTCTCAACCGCGCGTTCAAACTGCGCGCGCAATCGGGTCGCACCGTGATGCATGAGGTCGGTGACGACCGCATCGTGCTCCGTCCGGTTGCGCTGCGCGCGGGTGCGCGCGCGCAGCGTCGAGGGAAGGTGCGCGAGGTTCCACTGCAGCGCCTGCAAAAGCTGGACGGCCGACGAGCGCCGACCGGTCAGGAAATACAGCAGGGAATTCACCAGCGTGAGGAGGATCGTGAACGGAAGCGCGATCGCGAGATGCGGGAGGCTGTAGTTCTTGATCAGCGTCGCGATCATGTTGCGCTCGTAGAAGTAGCGCATACGACCTCGGACCGGTGAGTCGCGAATCTCTCGTTGGACGGCGGATGCGTGACGCGCGACGGCCGCGGGATCGACGACCGTCTTGTATCCGGCGATGCGCGCGCGCCAGCTCAGGTCGAAGTCGTCGCGCATCGCGACGAAGCGCGGATCGAACAGACCGACTTTCTCGACCAGCTCGCGCGCGACGAGCAACGCGGCGCTCGTGGCGTAGAGAACTTCCTCGACCTGCTCGTGTTGGCCTTGATCGATTTCTCCGCGTTCGACGCGCGGGACGGCGCGGCCGTATCGGTCGGTGGTTTGGCCGAAATCCTGAAGCAGCAACGGATTATCCCATTCGAGCAGCTTCGCGCCGACGATGCCGGCTCCCGTCGTCTGCATCGTCCGCACCATCGACTCCACAGCACCGGGCCCCAACGCAGCATCGTCGTGGAGGATCAAGAACGCGTCGGCGTCGAGCCGACGCTCCGTCGCGATCTTCAGGCCGGCAG
Organism: Actinomycetota bacterium; assembly: GCA_005884515.1. Taxonomy (GTDB): domain Bacteria; phylum Actinomycetota; class AC-67; order AC-67; family AC-67; genus AC-67. The sequence continues at coordinate 6,164 of VAWS01000164.1, read as the reverse complement.
CGAGCGCGCGCCCGTACCCGATGCGGCGCTCGAGGGAAACGATCCGCCGCACGCCGAAGGCCTTCGCGAGGAGCCGCGCGAGCCTACCAAGCGTCCTCCGAGACCTGCCAATTCTTCGGATTTCTGGGCGGTTCGCCGCGCGGGGCAGGAGCTGCACGAAGCGCCGAAATAAAACTGAGGCCTTGCCAGGCGGGCAAGGCCTCAGACGTGCGAGGGCGAGTTACTTCTTCTTCGCCCGGCGGCGCCTGCGAGCGGGCTTCTTGGCAGCCTTCTTCGCTGTCTTCCGCTTAGCCGCCTTGCGCTTGGGAGCAGCCTTCTTCCGCGTTGTCTTCTTCGCGGCCGCCCTCTTCGCTGTCTTGCGCCGCTTCGGAGCTGCCTTGCGGGCAGTCTTCTTCGCAGCCGACGTGCGCTTCTTTGCAGTGCGCTTCTTAGCCGGCTTCTTTGCGGCCCGACGTTTTCTCGGTGGCATAGGGTGTCACCCCCTCTCCATCCTTGGTAGGAAGGTCTATGACGCGAGCTTCTTCAGGCGGCGGCGCTCTCGTTCGGAAAGCCCGCCCCAGATCCCGAAGCGCTCGTCGTTCGCGAGCGCGTAGTCAAGACACTCACGCTGCACCGTGCACTGCGCGCAGATGCGCTTCGCTTCCCGCGAGGATCCGCCTTTCTCGGGGAAGAAGACGTCAGGATCCACGTACGCGCATAGCGCTTGCTCTTGCCACGGCAACCGCTCGTCATCAGCGAACCGTTGCAACTCGCTCCCCCGATCCTCTTGCAGGCTACGCTGCAACTACCACCGCGTGATGCGGGTGCTCCCCAATCGCTGTAATCGAGTTGCCGTAATACGACAACTGTAATTACGCTGCTGTAATTCTAGGAATATGAACCCCAAGGTCAAGCCCTGGGGCGCTTTTTTCTGATGCGACGAAAACGCTCGATGAGCGTTCTTCGACCGATGAAAAACGATCGGCGGGTCTCTTTCGAGTACCCGCCGATCGTTGGGGGAGAGGTTGCGCTAGGCGCGCACATGATTGTTCGTCGCGAACGCGCGCACGGCGCATGGCTACCGCTGATGGATTCGCTGTAGTACCGACGAACTAACAACTGTCGAAGTTATCCACAAGCAGTTGCACTGCAAAGGTGCAGGTCAAGCGCTATTTGTCTCGCGCGATCGCATCCGCGGCACCCGTTGAGATGACACGCATGGTGCGACCACTGCGCGCCGCTTTCCTTCGCGAAGATCGTCTTAGAGAAAGAAGATCGCGATCGTGTCACCGTCGCGCGCGGTCGCATCGCTTCAGTTGCTCGGCGCGCGCGCGCGAGCGCTGCAAGCCGCGCGCAGAGACGTTGAACGCCTCTATTCCGAGAGGCCGCTCGAAAAAAAATTTTGCCCTCGAGGGCTTCAAGCGCCCTTTTCGGTCCCGGTTTGTCCTTCAGCCGCAGATTCGCCGGTTGCGCCCTTCGAGGGGCCGTTGGCTCCATGTGGCGACGTTTCGGTGGCTTCGTCGCGCGCGTGCGTGTCGACGACGGCGTTCGCTTCCGACTCCGTTTTGGGTCGTTCAGGAGCCGCCGGCGTGGGTGTAGCGTCCGGTGACGGCGGCTTCGGAGCGCGCGGTGCAGCTTTCGGAGCCGCCTTCGCGACGGGCGAGGCGGGTTTCGGCTTCGCTTTCGGCTTGGGCTTGGGCTGTGCGGCTTCCGCGGCAGCCGGCGCCGTCACAGCCGGTTTCGGTTGTGCGGCTTGGGCGGTAGCCGGCGCCGTCACAGCTGGCTTCGGCTTCGGTTTCGGTTTTGGCTTGGCCTTCGCCTTCGGTTTCGGCTTCGCCTTCGGTTTCGGCTTCGCGCGCGGTGGTTCGGGTTCGCGTGCACCGCGCGGTTCCCGCCCGGACGGCAACGGAGCGAAACGTCGCTGAAGCGGAGGAGCCGGCGCAGCGGCAGGCCGCGACGGCGCGACGGGCTCACCGCGAGTGGGCCCGATCTCTCGAACGCGACGACGGAAGAGCTTTCGCTCGCGTCGCGGCATGCGCTCGAGAAGATCGTTCAACGTCTCGAGGAAGACGCGGTCGCGCGCGGTTTCGATCGCGCGCATCGCTTGGATCAAACGCTGCTCCCCTTCCATGACGCGAACGCCGAGCCGTTCCTCGCCGGCGGTGAGCTCTTCGATCTGTTCAGCGGTACGCGCCGATTGGTCGCGCGTGGTCGAGCGCTCCTCTTCGATCCGCTTCACGATTGCGCGGACGCGGATCCAGATCTCGTTGACGTTGGAGGCGACGCCCCCGAGCTCTTGTTCGATGCCTGCGATCTTCTCGTCGCGCTCACGCGACGCATCGGCCATGCTCGCCGTCAGGCGCTCCGCGATGCCGTCGACGAGGTCGTCCGGCTTCGCGATGGCGGCCATCTTCTCTTCGAGCCGCCCGGTGCGCTCGCTGATCGACGTTCGCACCGCGGCCGTTCGGGTGACGAGCTGCGTGCTGAAAGATTCCATCGCTTGGAAGAGCTCCTGACGGATGCGTTCGATGCCCGATCCGGTCTCCGACAGTTGGGTCAAAGCGGCGCGCAGGTCTTGCATGCCGCCGGCCGTCTGCGCGGCGGCGCCGTCGAGCGCGTCGCTCGTGTCCCCGGCGACCTGCACGACCTTGGCTTCCAACGCGTCGAGGCGCATCGACAGCTCGCCCACCGAGCGCGCGACACCGTCTTGCACCGTACCGACGGCTTCGTCGAGCGCCGCGCGAAGGTGCTCGACCGCGGACGCGATGGCCGCTTCGGTCGAGGCTGCCGTTTGCGTGTCGTCGGCGGGAACCAGGAGCGCTCCGATCTCCGCGCGGATCTCGTCGAGGATCGGATCCCGAGGCGGCCCTTCGGCCGCGATCAGGTCCGAAAGCTGCGCGCGGATCTCGTGCAGGATCGGATCCGTTTCGGCGGGCTCGACGGACGACATCCTGTCGAGCTGCCCCCGGATCTCTTGAAGGATCGGATCGGGCGCGGACGGCTCGGCCGTCGAGAGCCGCTCGAGGTGCGCGCGGATCTCGTGCAGGATCGGATCCGTTTCGGCGGGCTCGACCGACGCGAGCTCGGCGAGCTGCGCGCGGAGCTCGTTCAGGTTTTGGTCGCCTGTTTGCGGAGCGGCCGATGCGATCCGGTCGAGCTGCGCCCGGATCTCGTCGAAGATCGGGTCGCGCGGCGCTTCCGGTATCGAAAGCGAGGTGAGCTTGTCGTGGATCTGCTGCAGCATCGGATCGCGCGCCGGCGCTTCCCACACGGCGACGAGCGAGTTCAGCTGCTCGCGGATCTCATCCAGCCCTGCGTCGCCGGGCTTCCGATCGACCCGGGACTCGAGCGACGACATCCGCTCGCTCAGCCGGGATTCGATGTCGCGCACGCGCCCTTCGACGCCGCGCAAGGCCTCGAGCAACACGCCGTCGTCGGACGCGGTCCTCGGCACCGCAGACCGGATCGCCTCGACCTGCTCGCGGATCGCCTGAAGGATCCCAGCATTCTCCGACTCGATCGCGCGCCCACGTTCGGCAATGCGCTCTGCCTGTTGCGTCAAGTACTCCAACGTCGACGTCACGCCGACGGACATGTTCGTGATCCGCAGGCCCAGCGCGTCGCTGCGGCGCTCGGACCCTTCTTGCTCCCCGCGCACGAGCACCTCGAAGTCGCTCCGGATCTGTGCCGCCGTGTCGTCGAGCAGCGTGCGGAAGTTATCGAGGCGCGCGTCGACCTCCGCCGCGACGCGCTCGGGAGCAGACGTGTCGAGCGTCGGCACTTTCCCGCCGGCAAGCTGCTCGAGCGCGGTCTGCAGCGTTACCCGGATGTCGCGGAAGGCCGCACTCTCGTCGGCGACGGTCGCGATCTCGGTGCGCAGACCTTCGAGCGGCACAAGCGCTTCGCTCACTTCGGCGAGACGCCGCGACAGTGACTCGAGCTCTCCACCGAGCGAACCGACCCGTGCGTCGATGACATCGCGCGCCTCTCGGACGCTGCGCTCGACCTCCGACTCGACCGCCGACGCGATCTCCATCGGGCCCGGCAAGGAGTCGATGCGCGCGTCGAGCGCCGCCGTCCGGCGGGCGGCGTCGCGGACGAGGTCCGCGAGCTCGCCGACCGTTTCGCGCAACCGTTCGTCGTCCGACTTCGGCTGCTCGAAGCCGGGTTGATACGTCAAGTCGTCAGACATCCACAGGCTCCACAACTCTGATCGCGTCGTACACGGTCGTCCGAACGGCGGGGATGCGGCCTATCTCGGAGATCGCCGCGTTGAACTGGTCCGGTTCGACCTTGATCCCGTGATTCGCTCCCGCCATCCGGCTGATCGTCTCCTCCATCAACGTACCCCCGAAATCGTTGCAGCCACCCTGCAGCATGACTTGCGAGCCGGGGATACCCAGCTTCACCCAGGAGACCTGGATGTTGTCGACGACGCTGTGGAGCATGATCCGAGCCATCGCATGCATCCGCCGGTTCTCGGCGATCGTGGCGCCGGCGCGCGCCTTCCCGGCGAGGTAGATCGGCGCGTTCTGGTGAACGAACGGGAGCGGAACGAACTCGGTGAAGCCGCCGGTGTCTTCCTGGATCGACCGGATCCGGCGAAGATGTCCGACCCAGTGCGGCGGCGCGTCGACGTGGCCGTACATGATCGTGGACGTGCTCCGGATACCAAGGCCGTGCGCCGTGCGGATGACCTGCTCCCACGTGTCGGCGGGGAGCTTCCCTTTCGTGAGCACCCAGCGCACATCGTCGTCGAGGATCTCCGCTGCGGTCCCCGGCGTCGAACCGAGGCCGGCGCGCTTCGCTTCGGTCAGCCACTCCGCGAAGGAGATGCCGAGACGCGAGGCACCGTTCAGCACTTCCATCGGGCTGAAGGCGTGGATGTGCATCTCGGGCACGCGCGCTTTGATCGCGCGCAGCAGATCGAAGTAGTAGTCGCCGGGCAGGTCGGGGTGGATCCCGCCCTGGATGCACACTTCGGTCGCGCCCCAGTCCCACGCTTCTTGCGCGCGCGCGGCGACCTCGTCGTTGGACAGGAAGTACGCGTCGGCATCGTCGCGCCGCTGCGCGAATGCGCAGAAGCGGCATCCCACGTAACAGATGTTCGTGAAGTTGATGTTTCGGTTGATGACGTACGTGACGACGTCGCCGACGGCGTCGCGCCGCATGTCGTCGGCGATCCTGCACACCTGCTCGAGGGCGTCTCCCTCGGCCTCGAACAGCGTGAGCGCCTCGTCGTCGTTCGGAACGGCACCACTCTCGACCTTCCGAAGCGCAGCATTGACCTCACCGCCGTTTCGCGGTCCTCGCTCCAGGTCGTCCGTCGCGCTCTCCGAGTTCTCGATGAGCCGTATCGAGCCGCTCAGCGCCTTCTTCAGCACGACGTCCGGCGCTTGCCACGGAACGCCGCGCGGCTGTGCATCGGCGCGCGCGTATCCGTCGGGCGCGCGCAACGCTTCGACGGCGCCGAGCACGCGGCCGTCGATCCACGGGTCCGGCTGGATCGCGTAGGACGGGTAGATGGTCAGCCGCTCGCGCAACACCGAGCCGCGTGCCTCGGTCTCCGCGCGCAGCCGCTCGATCTGGGGCCACGGCTTCTCGGGGTTCACGTGGTCGATTGTGACCGGCGACACACCGCCCCAGTCGTTGATCCCGGCGTCGAGCAGCTCGGGGAAGCGCTCGTCGGAAAGGTTCGGCGGCGCCTGTACGGTCGCGCGCGGTCCGAGCAAGATGCGCGCCAGCGCGATCGTCGCGAGATAGTCGTCGTGACCGGCGTCCGGCTGCGACGCCATCGCCGTGAGCGGCTTCGCGACGAAGTTCTGCACGATCACTTCCTGGATGTGCCCGTACTGCCGCGCGAGCGCGCGCAGCGCGAACAGCGACTCGGCCCGCTCGCGCGCCGTCTCGCCGATGCCGATCAGGATCCCCGTCGTGAACGGAATCGCGAGACGGCCGGCGTCTTCGGTCACGCGCAAACGCACGGACGGCTTCTTGTCCGGGGAGCCGTAGTGCGCGGCGCCGGGCGTCCGGTACAGCCGCTCGGACGTGGTCTCCAGCATCATCCCCATGCTCGGCGCGACCGGCTTGAGCCGCGCCATCTCTTCCCACGACATCACGCCGGGATTGAGGTGCGGGAGCAAGCCGGTCTCTTCGATCACGAGGATGGCCATCGCGCGCACGTA
>VAWS01000011.1 GCA_005884515.1 Actinomycetota bacterium | reverse complement strand
CGAGCGCGATCTTGTGGTACCGCTCAACGCGCTGCGGCGTCAGCGAGGCCGCCGCTACGACGCCGCCTTCTTTGACCTGACGGATGCGCTTGTAGATCAAGTCTTCTTTGATCGGCTCGAGGTAGATCTCTTGCATCCGGTGCGTCGCCTCGGCGTCGGGGAGCGAGGCGATCTCTTCGTAGATGGGGTCGGGATCCTCGTAACGGGTCCAGAGGCCTTCGAGGTTGAGCACGGCCAGCCCGCCGAGCTGCCCGATCTCGACCGCCGTCTTCGGCGAGACGGCGGCGTCCATCGCGGAGGCGAGCAGGGGCAGCTGGAACGTGAACGCATCGATCTGCCAGGAGATGTCGACGTCGTCGCGATCGCGCGTCCGCCGCGACGGGACGATCGAGATCTCGTCGAACCCGTAGGCCCGGCGCGCGGTCTTTCCGATCCCCAGCTCTATCTCTGCCATGCCGCTGCCCTCCACCGCTTCCATCGGCGGAGCGCCGCGGCGCCCCCCGATGCCTCGAACAAGACTAACGGACGGGATAGCCCCTCGCAGGGCTCTTCCTGTAACAAAAGCGCGACGGCGGCCTCGCGGCCGCCGTCGGAAACTGATGTCACGCTCTTACTTCTTCACCTTCGCGAGCACGTCGCGCGCGGTGAGGACGAGGTACTCGTCGCCTTCGACCTTGACCTCGGTCCCGCCGTACTTGGAGTAGATGACGCGGTCGCCGACCTTCAGAGTCATCGGGACAAGCTTGCCTTCCTCGAAGCGGCCGGGGCCGACGGCCACGACCTCACCCTCCTGCGGCTTCTCCTTGGCGGTGTCCGGGATGATGATCCCGCTGGGCGTCTTCTGCGTCTCTTCCTCGAGCGGCCGGACGACGATCCGGTCCTCGAGCGGCTCAAGGCTGAACGCCTTCGCCATCGATGCACCCCTCCTCGAAATCGATACCCTGCGCTTTTGGCTTTAGCACTCGCATAGGCAGAGTGCTAAGAGGGATATTAGAGGTCGGCACCAGACAGCGTCAACCCGGCCCTAGGCGAGGGAGAGGCTGGGGTCGGCGCCGACGTCCAGAGCCGTGCTCTCACCGCGCGCAAGGCGCCGCCCGCCGGCCGCGGCGATCATCGCCCCGTTGTCCGTGCACAGCGCCGGCGCGGGCGTGACCACGCGGAGGCCGGCCTGCTCGCCCGCCGCGCGCATCTTGGCCCGAAGCCTGCTGTTCGCTGCGACGCCGCCGGCGATCACGACGGTGCCGATCCCCTCGTCGGTCGCCGCGCGCACCGTCTTCGCGACCTGGACGTCGACGATGGCCTCCTGGAACGAGGCGGCCACGTCTGCCACCTCGAACTCTTCGCCGGTCGCTTCGCGCTCGCGCGCCCAGCGGATCACTGCGGTCTTCAGCCCGGACAGCGAGAAGTCGTAGTTGGGCTCGTTCAGGAGCGCGCGCGGGAAGCGATACGCCGCGGCGTCGCCGTCAGGCATGCGCGCGATCATCGTGTGCCCGCCGGAGACGATCAGCGCGACAACCGGCGGCTCAAGATCCGGCTCCTCCAGGAACGCGGACTCGATGTGGCCTTCGAGATGATTGACGCCGATCAGCGGCACGCTCAGCGCCCCAGCGACCGCTTTCGCCGCGGCGACGCCGACCATGAGCGCGCCGACGAGACCCGGCCCGATGGTCACTGCAACGGCATCGATATCGCGCATGCCGATGTGCGCGTCGGCGAGGGCCTGCTCGATCGCAGGGTTTATCGTCGTCACGTGCGCGCGGCTGGCAAGCTCGGGAACGACACCGCCGAAGCGTGCGTGCAGGTCGATCTGTGACGTGATGACGTTGGATCGGATGCGGTGCTCTTCGACGACGGCGACGCCGGTCTCGTCACAGGACGTTTCGATCCCGAGGACGATCACGCGTCGATCGAATCCTTGATGCGCGCGAGGCGCGCCGTGATCTCTTCGCCGGCGATGTCGTCGACCCACATCACCAGGGCGTCCTCGCCGGTCTCGGCGTAGTAGTTCTTGCGTACACCGACCGGCCGGAACCCGAACCACGAGTAGAGGCGCTGCGCCGGCCAGTTCGCAACACGCACCTCGAGCGCGACGGTGCGTGCGTCTCGCTCGCGAGCGGCCTCCATCAGGTCGAGCATGAGACGCGTCCCGATGCCCTCATGTTGCAGCTCGGGGGCAACGGCGATCGTCGTGATGTGGCCTTCGTCTTCGTGCACCATCAGCCCGCCGTACCCGGCGACCTCCTTGTGCACGATGGCCACGACGTAGTGACGGGTCTTGCGTTGGGAGATCTCGCTGAAGAACAGCGCCGCGCTCCACGGGCGTGGGTAGACGCGCCGCTCGATAGAAAGGACCTCGCGCACGTGCTTGCGCCGCATCGGCGTGACCGAGACGTCCAGGACGGGACGTGGAGGATCGGCCTCGGCCCTCACGCTCTCCCCTCCATCGCCTTCTTGGAGATCCGGACTCGGTCGGGACGCTTGATAACGACCCCACGGCGTTCCCAGTTGATCTCCGCGTCCGACCGGCGCACGTACAGAGGCTCGAGGAGAACAAGCGGAGTCGTCTCCTCGCGCGCGAACACCGGAGCGGCCAGCTCGCACAGCGCTTCTGCACGCGGGTATTGCGAGCTGCCCGTTGCAACCTCTCCGATCTCACCCAGCTCGTCGTGGTACACGACCGCGCCGTTCCCGACGAAGAGCACGTCTTCATCACGCGAGATCACTTCCGCCGCGAGCGCTTTCGGCTCCCACGTGCTGGAGTCGTTCAGCCGGTGCACACCACCGTGGGCTTGCCGGTAGAACGCCGCGAACACCTCTCCGCGACGCGCGTCGACGCACGCGCAGATCAGCTTCGGCGTGAACCGCACGTTGAACGCGAGGAGGTCCAGGCTCGAGATCCCCACGATGGGTACCTGTAGCACCTGCGCGAGTGTCTTGGCCGTCGCGACGCCGACGCGCAAGCTGGTGAACAAGCCGGGGCCGAGCCCGACGGCGACACCGGTGAGCCGATCGATGGACACCCCGGCGAGCTCCGCCGTTCGCAGCACCGCCGGCATGAGGAACTCGACGTGGCCGCGCTCGCGCGCGACCGTCATCCCACCGACCCGCCCGCGATCGGACCAGAACGAGACCGACGACGCGCCCGTCGACGTCTCGATCCCGAGGATCAGCATCAGACCGGCACCGCCCAGCGCTCGAACGGCATCCCCGCGAGGCGCGCACGTAGCGCCTCATCGCGCGCGCGGATGGTGATCCGGCGCTCGGCTTCGGACTCGGTCCGGAGGTCCACTTCGAAGCGCGCGTCGGGCAGAATCTCGTCGACCGCGTCGCCCCACTCGATGAACGTGATCGCGTCGGGCGCGAACAGCTCTTCGTAGCCCAGGTCGATGAGCTCCTGCAGCGAGCTCAACCTGTAGACGTCGACGTGCACGATGCGCGCGCGGCCCGAATACTCCCGCACGAGCACGAACGAGGGACTCGTCACGTGCGCGCGCACGCCGAGCGCATCCGCCGCGCCTTGCACGAACGTCGTCTTCCCGGCGCCGAGGTCGCCCGACAGCACCACAACGTCGCCGCCTCGCAGGGCCGCACCCAACGCGCCGGCGATCGCGCGTGTTTGCTCGGAGGAGGAAGAAACGCAGACGACGTCGGCCACGAGGTTCCCTTAAAAAAGTCCGAGCTGCTCGGCGTCGGGGTCGGGCTCGGAGACCGCCAGCTCCTCCAGCGTCTTCGCGATCAACCGGAAGTCGTCTTCCATCTGGCCCATCGCCGGCGACGTGCGGCCGCCGTGCAGGATCGCCGCCGGGTGGAACGTCGGGATGAGACACCGCCCACGGAATTTGAACCGCTGCCCGCGCACACGCGAGATCCCTGCGGGCTTTCCCAACAGCAACCGCGTCGAGAAGTTCCCCAGCGAGCAGATCACCTTCGGGTTGATCAGATCGATCTGCTCCCAGAGCCACGGTTCGCACGCTTCGATCTCGTCGGGCTGCGGGTCGCGGTTCCCCGGCGGCCTGCACTTCAAGACATTGCAGATGAAGACCTGATCGCGCGTCAGCCCGATCCCTTCGAGCAGCCCGGTCAGCAACCCGCCCGCGGCGCCGACGAACGGCAGCCCTTGCCGATCCTCGTGGAACCCGGGCGCTTCCCCGATGAACATCAGGTCCGCGTTCCCGTTCCCCGACCCGTACACCACCTGCGTCCGGCCTTGGGCCAGCTTGCAGCGCGTGCAACCCGACGCTTCACGCGCGGCTTCATCGAGCGTTCTCATCCACCCACCCCCTCTGAGTTGAGGGAAGGCTTAGCGATGTCCGCGCGCCGGGATCCCCGCGACGTCGGAGGCTGCTCGAACACCGCGACGAACCGCGTCGGCGAGGACGTCGGCCGCAAGACGGCCGACGATCTCCACGAAGGAAGGAATCGCCCGGGTTGCGAGCAAGAAGATAACGTCACCGTCGAACATCGTATGCACAGGCCGGACGGCCCTCGCAAGGCCGGCGGTCGCCATCTCGGCCGCGCGGTGACATTCCTCTTTCGTCATGACGGCATTCGTCACGATGCACGCGATCGTGGTGTTCGTCCCGGGGATCGGCGGGAACGCCAGCGGCTCGGCGCGGGCGCCCGCGATCACCGTGCCGTCGTCGTCGACGACGTCACCCACCGCGTTCACCACCGCGAGGGCGCCGACGATGAGGTCGCCGTCGCGCCGGGATGCGCTTCCTACGCCCCCTTTGCTTGCGTTCTCGAAGCCGGCGCCCTTGCCGACGGTCGCGCCCATGCCCGCGCCGACGTTCCCTTCGCGCGTTTCCGTCTCGGACGCGGCTTCGCACGCGGCGTACGCCTGGTCGGAGCCCGGCCGCGCGGCAGCGTTGCCGACGACCAGGTCGAAGATCGCGGCCGTCGGGACGATGGGAACGACCCCCGCCGGGGTCGGGTGTCCGACCCCGCGCTCCTCGAGGTAGCGCATCACGCCGTTCGCCGCGCCGAGCCCGAACGCGGAGCCACCCGTCAGCAGGACGGCGTCCGTCCAGTGCCCGACGCGGACGCCGGGGACGTCCGTGATCATCGCGACGCGTCGGCGATCGTCACGCGCGCCACGAACCGCCGAAGCAGCGCGTTGAACTCGTCGGCACGCTCGAGCATCGGGATGTGCCCCGTATCCGGGAGGACGACCAGATCGGCACCCGGGACGCCGTCGGCGATGCGCTGCGCAGCCGCGAGCGGCGTCAGCTTGTCCTTTTCGCCAGCGATGACGAGTGTCGGGACGTCGATCGCGTCGAGCGCGCGCGACACGTCCATCCCGAGCATCGACGGGATGAGCTTGAACCAGACACTCGACGGGACGTCGGACAGCAGCTTCTCAATGAACGCGACCTGGGTCGGCGACGGGTCATGGCCGAAACCCATCAGGCGCGTGCCGAGGTAGACGAGGTTGTTCGCGCGCGCTCGGAGGCGGTCCACGTTGTCCGTCCGTCCTTGCAGCGCGCGCATCGCGATCTCCTCGACGCCCTCCACCGCCGCTTGCACCCTGCGCGCGATGGCCGGCAGCAGCCCGCCCATCACGTCGGCCGACGTGGTGTCGACCAGGACGAGACCGCGCACGCGCGCGCCGATCGCATCGGGGAACAGCTCGCAGTACCGGAGCAAAGTCATCCCGCCCATCGAGTGACCCACGACGATTACCGGCTCGCGGTTGGATGCGTCGCGGATGACGGCCTCGAGGTCCTGCGCGAGCGCATCGAGCGACCAATCGTCCGACGGCGGGAGTCCGCTGTAGCCGTGGCCGCGGTGGTCGTACATCACCATGCGGACCTCGGACGACAGCTCGCGCATCTGGTGATGCCAGATCGTGGAGTTGAGCGAGAAGCCGTGCGAAAGCACCACGGTCGGTCCCGTGCCGATCTCTTCGACGTTGAGCAGCGTGCCGTCGAACGACGCGACCGGTCCGATCGAGCGGCCCCGCCGCATCCCGTAGTCCTCGTTCTTGTACGGGTCGGGGCGCCGGCGCTCACGACGCAAGAAGGCGCGCGTGCCGGCGGCGCCCGCCGCCGCAGCGGCGCCGACGCCGAGGGCGATCGCCCCGGTGATCAGCCCCGCGCGCCGTGCGCGGCCCTTCGGCTCAGCCACGGTAGACGCGCGGGATGCGCGACGAGATGCGGGTCACGACTTCGTAGTTGATCGTGCCCAGCGCGCTCGCGAGGTCGTCGGCACTTATCCGCTCCTTACCCTGCGATCCGATGAGCACTACTTCGTCTCCCACGTCGCACGAGTCGTCGCCCATGTCCACCATGAACGCGTCCATGCACACCGTTCCCACCGCAGGGTAGCGTTTGCCGCCGATCAGGACGGCAGCCTTGGAAGCCCCCCTCCCCGATCCAAGCGCGCGCGGCCAACCGTCGGCGTACCCGAGCGGGATCGAAACGACCGTGCCGGGCCGCCGGAGCTTGTACCGCAACCCGTACGAAACGGCCTCCCCGGCAGGCACGCGCTTCACCATCGCCGCGCGCGCCTTCAGCGTCATCACCGGCTCGAGCTCGACGATGCCGTCGAGCTTCGGTCCCGGCGACAAGCCGTACATCGCGATCCCCACGCGCGCCATGTCGAAGTGCGCATCGGGTCGCGTCAGCGCTGCGGCGGAGTTGGCCATGTGCCGGAAGGCCGGCTCGATCCCGACCGCCTTGAGGCGGTCGCACGCGTCGGCGAATCGCGACAGCTGCTCGGAGATGAACGCGTTATCGGGCGCGTCGGCGAAGGCGAAGTGACTGTAGATCGCTTCGATCTCGACACGCGGCTCTTTGGTCAGCGCGCGAGCGAAGTCTTCGATGTGGTCGATCGGCACGCCAAGGCGGTTCATCCCGGTGTCGACTTTGAGGTGCGCCCTGACGGGACGGTGCGCGCGGTCCGCCGCTTCGCCGATGAGCCACAGCCCCTTCTCGGTGAATACGCAGGGTGTGAGGTCGTTCGCGAGAGCCTCGTCGATGCGCTCGACGGGCGCCTCGTGGAGCAGGAGGATCGGCGCTTCGATCCCGGCCTCGCGCAACCGCACGCCTTCGTCCACAAGGATCACGCCGAGCCATGTCGCGCCGGCTTCCAGCGCCGCGCGCGCAACGCCGACGTCGCCGTGGCCGTATGCGTTCGCTTTCACGACCGCCATGAATTGCGTGTTCTCGTTCAGCTTCTCGCCGATGCGCGCGACGTTGCGGCGCACCGCGCCGAGGTCGATTTCCGCCCACGCGGGACGAGGGGCCGGCTCGGTCATCCGGCAACCTCGTGGATCGTCGGCGCGAGGGCGGCGATCAACGCCGTCGCGTTTGCGGGGTGCGGCCCGACACGCGCGGAAACGCGGTCGGCCGCCGCGCCGTGCAGCCACACCGCGGCTGCGACGTCGCGTGCATGCACGTCCGAACCCTTCTGGGCGAGCAGGCCTCCCACCATGCCTGCGAGCACGTCCCCCGTACCTCCCTGAGCCAGCGCGGGCCCGCCGGTGGGACTGATCCACGTCTCGTCTCCGGCGATCACCGTTCCGGGGCCTTTGAAGACGACGACGGCACCGAGATCGCGGGCCGCCGCGCGCGCGGCCGACAGGCGGTCCGCGTCGAGATCGGCCGCGGGCTTGTCGACCAGTCGCGACAGCTCGCCGGCGTGCGGCGTGAGGACCGTGAAGCGGCTCTGCGCTCGGAGAACCTCCGTCGCACCGGCGAACGCGTTCAGTCCGTCGGCGTCGATCACGACCGGCCCGTTCCTTATCTCGACGAGCGCGCGCACTGCCTCGATCGTGGCCGGATGCGTCCCGAGGCCGGGGCCGATCACCATCGTCGTGAACTCCGAGAGCCTCGGGCCGATGAGATCGAGCGACTTTGAGTCGAGGATCCCTTCGGAGTTCTCAGAGAGCGGGATAGTGGTGATCTCCGGGACGCGCCCCAGGACGACGCGGCACACATCCTCCGGCGCGCACAACGTTGTGAGGCCGGCGCCGACCTCGACGCACGCGGCGGTCACGAGCGCCGCCGCGCCGGGCATCGCGCGCGACCCCGCCACGACCAGAACCGTTCCGGCTTTCCGCTTGTGCGACGCCCGCGCACGACGTGGGATCCATGCCGCCAGGTCTCTGCTTTCCAAGACGTTGATCCCCGTTGCGGAGTCCGGGATGCCGATGTCTGCGACCTCAATGCGACCTGCATGCTCGACACCCGGCGCGAACAACAAGCCCGGCTTGAAGCCCGTGAACGTCACGGTTGCGCGTGCTGTGACCGCGATGCCGGGGACGGATCCGGTGTCCGCGTCGACCCCACTCGGAACGTCGACGGCCAGCACCGGTGCGCCGGCGGACGCACACGCGTCGATCGCCTCGGCCACCGCACCTTCGGGGGCGCGAGACAGTCCAACGCCGAGCAATGCGTCGATGATCAGATCCGCGCGCGCTATCTCCCGCGCGATCGCGTCGAGACCGACGACGCGTCCGGGGAAGCGCGCCAGGTTCAGCTCGGTCAGCTCAGTGTGCCGGTCGGACGTCAGAACGGCGGTCGCGTGCGCACCCTCCGATGCGAGGATCCGTCCGGCCACCAAGCCGTCGCCTGCGTTGTTCCCCTTCCCGCACACGATAACCACCCGGCGCCCGTACGTTCCGCCGAGCAGCCTGCGCGCGGCGCGCGCGACGGCCCATCCGGCGTTTTCCATCAGCTGCTCGACTGAGATGCCGTGCTCCGAGGCCGAAGCATCGTGGCGCTTCACGTCGTCCGCGAGCAGGACGGGAACCATGGCTACTCGACCGTGACGCTCTTCGCGAGGTTGCGCGGCTGGTCGACGTCGCGACCGCGGATGGTTGCGACCTCGTACGCCAGCAGCTGCAACGGCACCGCGACCAAGGCCGGGACGAGCAGCTCGTGGATCCGCGGCACTTCGAGCACGCGGTCCGCGTGGCGCGCAACCTCCTCGCCGTCCCCCACGCTGCAGATCGCGATCACGTACGCGCCGCGCGCCTTCACCTCTTGGATGTTCGACAAGACCTTTTGGTAGACGTGACACTGCGTCGCCACGGCGACCACCGGCACGCCGTCTTCGACCAACGCGATCGGCCCGTGCTTCATCTCCCCCGCCGCCAGACCTTCCGCGTGCAGGTAGCTGATCTCTTTCAGCTTGAGCGCGCCTTCGAGCGCGACGGGGTACCCGACGTGGCGGCCCATGA
Organism: Actinomycetota bacterium; assembly: GCA_005884515.1. GTDB lineage: Bacteria > Actinomycetota > AC-67 > AC-67 > AC-67 > AC-67. The sequence goes on along the minus strand of VAWS01000011.1, from coordinate 18,416 downwards.
ACAGAACCGTCGGGCTGTTCGCGATGTGCTCGGCGAGCTCGCGGACTTGCGGCCGAAGCTTGAGGACCTGCGCGATCATCGCCGGCAGCTTGTGAAGGTCCTCCACGATCCGGCGGCGGTCCTGCGGCCACATCACCCCTCGCACCTGCGCCAGATACAGGGCGAGCAGCTTCAACCCGACCACCTGCGCAAGGAACGCCTTCGTCGAGGCGACTGCGATCTCGGGGCCGGCGTGTGTGTAGAGCACCGCGTCCGCCTCGCGCGCGATCGAGGAGCCGACCACGTTGACGACGGCCATCACCTTCGCGCTCTGCTCGCGCGCGTACTTGACTGCTTCGAGGGTGTCGATCGTCTCCCCCGACTGCGAAACGGCGATCACGAGCGTGTCGCGGTCGAGCACGGGGTCGCGGTAACGGAACTCGCTCGCGATCTCGATCTCGACCGGGAGCCGCGTCCAGTGCTCGATCGCGTATTTCGCGACCAGGCCGGCGTGAAACGCCGACCCGCACGCGACCACGAACACCTTGTCCACGGAGCGGATGTCCTCTTCCGCGAGGCGAAGCTCGTCCAGCGCGAGCATGTCGTTGGGAAGCGAGCGGCCGCGCAGCGCGTCGGCAACGGCGTCGGGCTGCTCGTAGATCTCTTTCAGCATGAACGTGTCGTAGCCGGCTTTCTCGGCCGCTTGGGTGTCCCAGTCGACGTGGATCGGGTTCCCTTCGGCCGGCTCGCCGGCCAGCGTCGTGATCGTGAACCCGTCCTTGCGGATCTCGACCACCTGGTCGTCGAGCACGTGCACCATGTCGCGCGTGTGCGCGATCAACGCGGTCGGATCCGATGCGAGGAATGTGGCTCCGTCGCTCTTCCCCACGATGAGCGGGCTCGTCCGCTTCGCCGCCACGATGAGACCGGGCTGCTCGGCCGCGATGACTCCGACCGAAAAGGCGCCTTCAACTTCGCTCAGCGCTGCGCGAACGGCTGCCGTGAGGTCCCCGCTGAAGTGCGATTCGATCAGGTGGGCCAGCGTCTCCGTATCGGTTTCGCTAGCGAATTGGTGACCGTCGCGCTCGAGGCGCTCCCGGAGCTCGAGGTAGTTCTCGATGATCCCGTTGTGGATCAGCGCGATGTTGCCGGTGCAGTCGGTGTGCGGGTGCGCGTTCTGGTCGGTCGGGCCGCCGTGCGTTGCCCAGCGCGTGTGCCCGATGCCAGTGTGGCCGTCGAGCGCGTGCGAGGCCAACTCCTTCTCGAGCGCGTCGAGCTTGCCGGCCTTGCGCACCACGTCGATGCGCGCGCCGTCGAGCACGGCAACGCCCGCCGAGTCGTACCCGCGATACTCGACTCGACGGAGTCCGTCCAAGATGGCGGGGAGGGCAGGCTCGTCGCCGACGACGCCGATGATGCCGCACATGTAATGGTCAGTGTATCCGTGAACGGGCTGCTCGTACCGTGGCCGAACGGGCAGTTCGTCAGCCGAGAACGTCGCTGACCACGGCAGATATGTGATCGACGGCGTCGCGCGCGGCCTGCTCGGTCGCCGCTTCTGCCATCACGCGCACCACGGGTTCCGTGCCGGACGCGCGCACGAGCACGCGGCCCGCGCCAGCCATCGACGCTTCGGTGTCGCGCACTGCGTCCCACACCGCCTCCGCGCCCTCGAGCGCACCGCGGTCGCGAACCGGCACGTTCAGCAGCACCTGCGGATAGTGCGGGATCCTCGAAGCAAGCTCAGAGAGGCCCGCGCCCGTGCGCTTAATCACGGCCATCAGCCGCAACGCGGTGAGGATGCCGTCCCCGGTCGTGTGACGGTCGAGGAAGACGATGTGTCCGGACTGTTCTCCGCCGAGCGAGATCTTGTTTTCGAGCATCGCGGCCAAGACGTAGCGGTCGCCGACTTGGGTCTCGACGAGGCCGATCCCGTGCTCTTCCATCGCACGGCGGAAACCGAGGTTCGACATCACCGTGCACACGATCGAGTCCGACGGGAGCAGCCCGCGCGCCTTCAATTCGAGCGCGTTTATCCCGAGTACCTGGTCGCCGTCCACGAGTGCACCGTGCTCGTCCACCGCGATCAACCGGTCGGCGTCGCCGTCGTGGGCGATGCCGACGTGCGCGCCGTACGCCTTGACCGCCTGCTGGAGCAGCTCGGGATGGGTCGAACCGACGTGGTCGTTGATGTTCGTGCCGTCCGGATCTGCAGCGATGACGTGCACGTCCGCACCGGCCAACCGGTAGACCTCCGGTGCGACGTTGCACGCCGCACCGTTGGCGCAATCGACCACGACGCGAAGTCCATCCAACGAGGGCATCGCGTCGAGGAGGAACTCGATGTAGCGGTCTTCGGCGTCGACGACGTCGGCGATCTGCGCAGGAGGATCCTCGTCGCCGTTCATCGCTCTCTCGATCTCGTCCTCGGTCGCATCGGGGAGCTTCATCCCGTCCGGACCGAAGAACTTGATGCCGTTGTCGCGCGCGGGGTTGTGCGAGGCGCTGATCACGATCCCCGCCTGCAATCCGATGTCGCGAACGAGGAATGCGATCGCTGCGGTCGGAATGACGCCGGCGCTGAACGCTTCCCCACCGGCGGCCGCGATACCAGCCGCCAGCGCGCGCTCGAGTGCAGGACCGGACGCGCGCGTATCGCGCCCGATGAGCAATTGCGGTTTGGGATGGTCGCGTCCGAGCACCGCTGCGGCTGCGTGGCCCAAGCCGCGCGCGATGTCGTCGGTCAGGTCTTGGCCGTACGTGCCTCGGACGCCGTCGGTCCCGAAGAGGCGTCCCACGTCTGGCTCAGCGCTTCGAGTACTGCGGCGCCTTACGCGCTTTCTTCAATCCGTACTTGCGCCGCTCCTTCACGCGCGCGTCGCGGGTCAGGAGGCCTTTTTTCTTGAGGTCCCCGCGGAGCGTCGGGTCGGCCTCGATCAGCGCGCGCGCGATGCCGTGCCGCACGGCACCCGCTTGGCCGCTGATCCCGCCGCCGTCGATCGAGGCGATCACGTCGTAGCGGTCGACCGTGTTCGTCAGCCGCAGCGGCTCGGTCACGACCATCTGAAGCGCCGGCCGCGGGAAGTAGTCCTCCAGCGAGCGGCCGTTCAGCGCGAAGCGGCCCGACCCGGGGACGATCCGTACGCGCGCCACGGACTCCTTGCGACGTCCGGTCGCGCGAACGGTTTCTCCGAGTGTTGCCATCAGCGACTCAACTCCTTGGCTTCGTACGGCTTCGGGTCTTGCGATGCGTGCGGGTGCTCGGGCCCGTCGTACACCTTGAGCTTCTTGGCCATCGCGCGCCCGAGCCGATTGTGCGGGAGCATGCCCTTCACGGCCCGCTCGACCGCCAGCGACGGCCTTTCTTCGAGCAGCCTGTCGTACCCGATGCGCGTCAGTCCGCCCGGATAGCCGGAGTGGCGGATGTACTCCTTCTGCTCGGCCTTGCGGCCGGTCAGGCGCACCTTCTTCGCGTTCACGATGATGACGAAGTCCCCGGTGTCCATATGCGGGGCGAACATCGCCTTGTGCTTGCCGCGGAGCAGGCGCGCGGCGTCGGTTGCTACCCGGCCGAGGACGCGGTCGGACGCATCCAGAACCCACCATTGGCGCTGGATGTCCGAGGCTTTCGGAGAGTAGGTCTTCACAGGAGAAAATGCCTGGTCAGCGGGGGTCAAGGCTACCGGCGAGACGGGGTCGGGTCAACCCGCTCGAACGGGGAAGGCCGATACCCGACGGCGACGAGATGCAGGCCGCGCGCAGCCGCAACGGGACCCGCGGCGTTTCGATGCTTCGCGCGCAAGGCCTTGCCCACATCTCCGGGCGCTCGCTTGCCGGCGCCGACCTCGAGAAGCAACCCTACGACCGAGCGCACCATCTGGTGGCAGAACGAATCCGCCTTGATCCTCACGATGAGCTCATCCTGTCTCGATGAAAAGCTGATCGACCGGATACGCCGGACCATCGAGCCTTCGCCACGGCGGCAGAACGACGAGAAGTCGTGCTCTCCGATCAGCGCGCGCGCGGCTGCTCGCATCTTCGACAACGAGAGTGGTCCGGGAACCCACAGGGCGAAGCGGTCTCGGAAGGGGTCTGGAACCGGAGATCGGTAGAGGCGGTACTCATACGCACGGCGTGTCGCAGAGAAACGCGCGCTGAAGTCGTCGGGCACCTTCGCCGCTGTGCGCACCACGACCTCCGGTGCCAGCAGCTTGTTCAGGCGCATCTGGACCCAGGCTGGATCGATCTCGCGAGATACGTCGAACGAGACGACTTGGCCGGCCGCGTGCACCCCGGCGTCCGTGCGGCCGGCGCCGGCGGTCTCGACCGGCGCGCGCAGCAAGAGACTCAGCCGAGACTCGAGCTCACCCTGGACCGTGCGCGCGTGCTTCTGGCGCGCGAAGCCGTGGAAGTCGGTCCCGTCGTACGCAACGAGCAGCGCGATCTTCATCGCTGCTCGGAGGAACTACTCGTCTTCGCCTTCGCCCACCAGAGAAAGGACGGCCATCGGCGCGCTGTCGCCCTTGCGGAACCCGGCCTTGATGATCCGCGTGTAGCCGCCGGGCCGCTCGGCATACTTCGGCGCGATCTCGCTGAACAGCTTGTGTACGACGCCTTTGTCGGCGACGACGCGGAGCACGCGCCTGCGTGCGGCGATGTCGCCCTTCTTCGCGAACGTGATCATCCGCTCGGCGAGCGGCCGCGCCGCCCGCGCGCGCGCAACGGTCGTCTTCACGCTGCCCTGGCGAAACAGCGAGGTGCAGATCCCGGCCAGCAGCAACTTCTGGTGGTCGGGACCCGACCCCAGTCGTGCGCCTTGTTTCGGTGCCGGCATCCTTAGCCGTCCCGGAGGGAGAGGCCCATCTCGGCCAGCTTCTGCTTCACTTCGTCGATCGACTTCTGCCCGAAGTTGCGGATGTCGAGCAGGTCCTGCTCGGTTCGCTGCACGAGGTCGCCGACGGTCTGGATACCCTCGCGCTTCAAGCAGTTGTACGAGCGGACGCTGAAGTCCATCTCTTCGATCGGGAGCGCCATGTCGGATGCGCGCGCAGCGTCTTCCGGCGCCGGACCGAGCGTCAGGGCCTGTGCTTCAGAGAGCTCTGCGACCAACCCGAGCAGCTCGACGAGCGTGCGTCCCGCGGCGGCCAGCGCTTCCTTCGGCAGGATCGCGCCGTTGGTTTCGATGTCGAGCACGAGCTTGTCGTAGTTCGTCATCTGCTCGACGCGCGTGTGCTCGACCGCGTACGAAACGCGGCGCACCGGCGAGAAGATCGAGTCGATCGGGATCACGCCGATCGTGTCGGTGCCGCGCTTGTTGCGCTCGCCCGTCACGTATCCGCGGCCGCGCTCGACGATGAGCTCCATGTCGAGACGCGCCTTCTTGTTGATGGTCGCGATGCGCAGGTCCGGGTTCAAGATCTCGATGCCGCTCGGCGCTTCGATGTCGGCGGCCGTGACGTCCTTCGGGCCCTGCACGCGCAGGAACACGGACACTGGATCGTCATGCTCGCTTCGCAGGACCAGGTCCTTCACATTCAGGATGATGTCGGTCACGTCTTCTTTCACGCCGTTGATCGTCGAGAACTCGTGGAGCACACCTTCGATGCGGATCTGCGTGACGGCGGCACCGGGGATCGACGACAGCAGCGTCCGGCGCAGCGAGTTGCCGAGCGTGTAGCCGAAGCCAGGCTCGAGCGGCTCGATCGCGAACTTCCACCGCGTGTCGGTCTGCGGCTCTTCGACGATCTGCGGCCTGTGGACGATAAGCAAGATGGGTCCTTTCTATCGATGTTCGGTGTTACTTCGAATACAACTCAACGATCAGCTGCTCTTGCACCGGCACGTCGATGACGTTCCGGTCCGGCAGCGCGCGCACGTTGGCCTTCAACGTGTCGCGGTCGACCTCGAGCCAATCCGCCGGGGACCGCGTCTCGTTGAACGCGATCGCGTGCAGCACCGGCTGAACGCGCCGGCTCTTCTCGGTGACCTGCACAGCGTCGCCCGGCCGCACGCGCATCGATGGGATGCTCGCGCGCTTGCCGTTCAGCTCGACGTGGCCGTGACGCACCAGCTGGCGAGCCTGGTCTCGGCTGAGTGCGAAGCCTGCGCGATAGACCACGTTGTCCAGACGCGACTCCAGCAAGCGCAGGAGGTTCTCACCCGTGATGCCCTTCATCCGGACGGCCTCCTCGTAGTAATTACGGAATTGCCGTTCGAGCACCCCGTAGATGCGGCGCGCGCGCTGCTTCTCGCGGAGCTGCGCTAGGTACTCGGTTTCCTTCGTGCGGCCGCGGCCGTGCTGGCCCGGCGGGAAGGGGCGCTTCTCGACGGGGCACTTCGGTGTCTCGCACTTTGGGCCCTTGAGGTAGAGCTTGATCTTCTCGCGACGGCAGAGCTTGCAGTCGGCGTCTGTGTAACGCGCCATGCTTAGACTCGCCTCCGTCGCGGCGGCCGGCCTTCCGCGGCCAGCTGCGCCGCGAACGGCGTCGACTTGCGCGAGCCCTTGAAGCCGACGTTGCCGCTCGAGGCCCAGCTGATCGTGTGGCCCTGGGGATCGGTGATCGTCACGATCGTGTTGTTGAACGTCGACTTGATGTGCGCGTGGCCGTGCGGGATGTTCTTCTTCTCTTTGCGCTTGGTGCGCTTGGGCTTCGCCACTAACTGTCTCCCGTCCTACTTCTTGGCCTTGACCTTCTTGGAGCCTGCGACCGTCTTCTTCGGTCCCTTGCGGGTGCGCGCGTTCGTGTGCGTGCGCTGCCCGCGGACCGGGAGGCCGCGGCGGTGGCGGATCCCCTGATAGCAGTTGATCTCGACCTTGCGCTTGATGTCCTGCGACACCTGGCGCCGGAGGTCTCCTTCGACCTTGTACTTCGCGTCGATGAAGTCGCGCAGCCGGACGATCTCGTCGTCCGACAGGTCGCGGACGCGCGTCGCGGGATCGATCCGAGCAGCCGCGGCCGTCTCGTGCGCGAGCGAGGGGCCGATCCCGAAGATATACGTCAGCCCGACCTCGACGCGCTTGTCGCGCGGAAGGTCGACGCCTGCGATTCGAGCCATGTCCCTACCCCTGACGCTGCTTGTGCCGTGGGTTCGAGCAGATCACCATGACCCGGCCGCCACGCCGGATCACCTTGCACTTCTCACACATCTTGCGAACGCTCGGACGCACCTTCATGACGCTCTCCCTGATGGCAAGCCGGCCGCGCCTGCGGATCGTTCAGCCAAATCCCAGTCACACCGTGCCCCGCCTATCCATTCCAGCAGCCGGCACGGCGACCCGCTTCGGAGCCGAAGGCGCAGTGTAGCAGGCCTGCTGACCTGCGGAAAGCCGCTCGTCACGCAGGGACCGCGGTCAGGACTTCGGGGCCGTTTTCGGTGATCGCGATCGTGTGCTCGAAGTGGGCCGACAGGGCCCCGTCGGCCGTCACGACCGTCCAGCCGTCCGGGAGGAGGCGGGTCTCGAACGTTCCGACGTTGACCATCGGCTCGATGGCTATGACGAGGCCCGGTTCCAGCTTGAGACCCGTTCCCGGCTTCCCGTAGTTCGGGACGGGCGGGTCCTCGTGGAGCGCGCGCCCGATGCCGTGGCCCACGTACTCGCGGACGACGCTGAATCCCGCGCCCTCGGCCGTGGTCTGAACGGCGGCGCCGATGTCGTGGATCCGGTTCCCGGCCTTCGCTTCCGCGATGCCCGCTTGCAGGGACCGGTCGGTCGTCTCGATCAGCTTCAGCGCCTCCTGCGAGACTTCGCCGACCGGAACGGTCACCGCGGAGTCGCCGTGGTAGCCCTCGACGATCGCTCCGCAGTCCAGCTTGATGAGGTCGCCGTCCTTCAGCGTGCGATGCCCCGGGATCCCGTGGACGATCTCGCTGTTGATCGAGGTGCAGATCGTCGCGGGGAACCCGCGGTAGCCCTTGAACGACGGGACCGCGCCGCGCGCGCGGATCTCACGCTCGGCGATCTCATCGAGCTCCAGCGTCGTCACGCCGGGCTTGACCGCCGCCTGAAGGATCTGCAGCGTCTCGCCGACCACGCGGCCCGCGCGCCGCATCTTGTCGAGCTCCTCGGCCCGCTTCCGCATGATCATGCCTTCGCGGCCTCCAGTGCCTTGGCGATCCGCTCTTCGACCTCGTCTAGCGTCCCCACCCCGTCGACATGAACCAGCAGCCCCCGCTTTTCGTAATAGTTGATGAGCGGTGCGGTCTGCGCGTGGAACACCTGCAAGCGCTTCCTGATGACCTCCGGGCGATCGTCGCTGCGTTGGAAGAGCTTCGTTCCGTCCACGGGGCATGTCCCGCCGGCGTCGGCAGGCCGGTTGTACGTGCGCCCGCACGTGTGGCACGACCACCGCGATGACAAACGCTGCACGATCAGCTCGTCTGCGACTTCCAAGCTAACAACCGCGTCGAGCTCATGTTCTATTTCCTTAAGGTTCGCCTCAAGTGCGTCCGCCTGCGCCGGGTTCCGAGGGAACCCATCGAGGACGAAGCCCTGGCGGGCGTCGTCGCGCGACAGCCTGGTGCGCAGCAGCTCGAGAACGATCTCATCGGGCACCAGCTCGCCGTCGTCCATGTAGCTCTTCGCGCGCTTGCCGATGTCGGTTTCCCACTCGACCGCGAAGCGAAGGAGGTCACCCGTTGCGACGTGCGGGACTTTGAAGCGCTCGGCAAGCCGAACCGCTTGCGTCCCCTTCCCCGCCCCCGGAGGCCCCAGCAGGATGAACCGCATGCGCGCTACTTCAGGAAGCCTTCGTAGTGACGCATCATCAGCTGGGACTCGATCTGCTTCATCGTCTCAAGCGCAACACCGACCATGATCAGCACCGCGGTACCCGCGAACGGGAACGACTGCACCTTCCACGCGCCTTGCGCGATGAACGGCAGCACGGCGATCGCGCCCAGGAACATCGCGCCGGGCAACGTGATGCGCGTGAGGATGTGGGACAGGTAGTCGGACGTCGGCTTGCCCGGCCGGATGCCCGGGATGAACCCGCCATACTTCTTCATGTTGTCGGCAACGTCGGCGGGGTTGAACGTGATGGCCGTGTAGAAATAAGTGAAGAAGATGATCAGCGTGAAGTACGAGCCCACGTACCACCAGCTGATGTTGCCGTTGGTGTTATTCAAGTTGTGGTTCACGAAGGTCGTGAGCCAGTTGTTGTGGATGATCGTCGACGCCAGAACCGGCAGGTAGAGCAGCGACGAGGCGAAGATGATCGGGATAACGCCGGCCTGGTTGACCTTCATCGGGATGTACGTGGACGCGCCGCCGTACGTCTTCCGCCCGACGACTCGTTTGGCGTACTGAACGGGGATCCTTCTTTGCGCCTGCTCGACTAAGACGACCGCAACCACGATCGCCAGGCCGAGAGCGATAAACACCGTGCCTTTGGCCGGTCCCGTGCTCGCCCACAGGGCGGTGGCGTTGCCGGGCATCCCCGCGATGATCGACGCGAAGATCAGGAGCGACATCCCGTTGCCGACGCCGCGCTGCGTGATGCATTCGCCGAGCCACATGATCAACGACGTCCCGGCCGTCAGCGTGAGCACGATCAAGAACGTGCGCCCGACCGTCAGGTGCGGGAAGAGGTCCCTGATCGCGCCGCCGAAGAGCGTCCCGTTGTTCGCCGTCACGATGATGCCCAGTGACTGCAGGAGCGCGAGGACGACCGTCATGTACCGCGTGTACTGCGTGATCTTCTTCTGCCCCATCTCGCCTTCCTTCTGCAAGGCTTCGAGGCGGGGGATGACGACCGTCAGCAGCTGCATGATGATCGAGGACGTGATGTACGGCATGATGCCCAGCGCGAACACCGCCATCTGTGTCAGCGCTTTGCCGCTGAACAGGTTGATCAGCGAGTAGATGCCGCCGCTCGTCGACGCTTGCCGTTCGAGCGCGCGCAGCTGCGCGATGTCGACGCCCGGCAGCGGGATGTGCGCACCCAGCCGGTAGATGGCGATGATGAACAGTGTGAACAGGATCTTGTTCCGGAGATCCGGGATCTTGAAGGCGTTCCGGAACGCGCTAAGCACGACCCCTCCTAAAGGACCTCGACGGTCCCGCCGGCAGCGGTGATCTTCGCCTTGGCCGTCTCGCTGAAGGCGTGCGCCTTCACGTTGAGCGCCACGGTCACGTCACCTCTGCCCAGTATTTTCACCTGTCCGCGGCTCTTCCGCACGAGCCCGGCCGTCCGGAGGCTCTCGGGCGTCACCGTCGCCCCAGACCCGAACGAGTTCAGGGACTCGACGTTGACCGGCAGATAGGTCACCTTGAACCGGGCGTTCGAGAACCCGCCCAGCTTCGGGATGCGCCGCTGGAGCGGCATCTGGCCGCCCTCGAACCACACCGGCACGGTCGTGCGCGCGCCCGACCCCTTGGTCCCGCGGCCGGAGGTCTTGCCCCGCCCCGAGCCGTGGCCGCGCCCGACCCTGCGCGCCTTCTTGTGCGCGCCGGGAGCAGGCCTCAGGTGATGCAGCTTCACTGTGAAACCTCCTCGACCTTCACCAGATGCGAAACGGAACGGAGCGCGCCGCGCAACGCCGGGCCGTCCGGGCGCACGACTGACTGGCGGATCGCGCGCAGGCCGAGCGTCCGCACGGTCGCGCGCTGGCGCTCCGTCGTGCCGACGAGCCCTTTCACGAGCGTGATCTTCACCGAAGGCATGATGGTCAGACCGTCTCCGTTCCCGTCGCTTCGAGCATCCGCTTGGGCGCGATCTCCTCGACCGAGCGGCCGCGCGCCCGCGCAACTTCCTGCGGCATGCGGAGCTGACGCAAGCCGTTCACGACCGCGTGAACGATGTTGATCTGGTTGCCGCTTCCGAGCGACTTCGAGAGAACATCGTTGACGCCCGCGCACTCGAGCACCGCGCGCACCGGACCGCCGGCGATGATCCCCGTTCCCGGCGAGGCGGGCTTCAGCAGGACGCGTCCCGCGCCTTCTTCGCCCATCACTTCGTGCGGGATCGTCGATCCAACGCGCGGCACGACGAACATCGAGCGCTTCGCGATCTCGACGCCCTTCTGGATCGCGGCCGGCACTTCCTTCGCCTTGCCGTAGCCGACCCCGACGCGGCCGTTCCGGTCCCCGACGACGACGAGAGCGGTGAACGAGAAGCGGCGACCGCCCTTCACAACCTTCGCAACACGGTTGATGGCGACGACCGTTTCCTCGAACTGCGGTGCTCCTCCGTCATCGGAGCCACCCGACCTGCGACGTTCGACCATAAGTCCCTCGAATCTCCTAGAGAGTCAGCCCTGCTTCGCGCGCGCCCGCTGCGACCTGGGCGACCCGCCCGTGGTACCGGTAGCCGCCGCGATCGAAGATCACGCCGCTGATGCCTGCCTCTTTCGCTCGCTTCCCGAGCAATGCCCCCACGTTCTTGGCGACGTCCTGCTTCTTCCCGTCCTTGGTCGCTTCCGCGTCCAGCGCGGAGGCGGCCACGAGCGTCCGGCCGGCAACGTCGTCGATGAGCTGCGCGTAGATGTGCTTGTTCGAGCGGAACACGGCCAGGCGGGGACGCTCGGCCGTTCCGGAAACCTTCTTCCGAACACGAGCGTGCCGGTGGCCACGCGCCTCGACCTTCTTCAACGCCATCGTTACTTCGCCGCCTTCCCGGCCTTGCGCCGCACGTACTCGCCCTCGTACCGGATGCCTTTGCCCTTATACGGATCCGGCGGCCGGTGCGCGCGGATGTCGGCGGCGATCTGACCGACGAGCTGCTTGTCGGCGCCGCTGACGACGAGCCGCGTGGGGGTTTCGACGGTCAACGTGATGCCTTCCGGAGCCTCGACTGGAACTGGATGCGAGTACCCCACGGCCAGCTCGATGTTCTTGCCCTTGGCCGCCGCGCGGTAACCGACGCCTTGGATCTCGAGCACCTTCGAGAAGCCTTCCGTCACGCCCTGGACCATATTGGCGATCAGCGAGCGCGTGAGGCCGTGGAGCGCGCGATGCGTGCGCGCGTCCGTCGGCCTGCTCACCGTGAGAACGCCGTCTTGGACGCCGACCGACATCTCGGGATGGAAGTCGGTCTCAAGCGTCGCTTTCGGCCCCTTCACCGTGATGTGGTTCCCGGACAAGGTGACATCGACCCCCTGCGGGATCGCGATCGGGCTCCTTCCAATCCTGCTCACGTCTGCATCACCACACGAAACAGAGCACTTCGCCGCCGGTTCGGTCTTTCTGGGCTTGCTTGTCCGTCATCAGGCCTTTCGAAGTCGAGATGATCGCGATCCCCAGTCCGCCGAGCACGCGCGGCAGTGAGTCACGCTTCGCGTACACGCGCAGCCCTGGCTTCGAGATCCGCTTGATCCCGGTGATGGTCTTCTCCCGGTTCGGCCCGTACTTCAGCGTCACCGTCAAGACCGGTCCTTCTTCTGCGCCCGCCACGGCGAATTCCTCGATGTATCCCTCGCGCTTCAGGATGTCGGCGATCGCAACCTTCTGCTTGGACGACGGCATGACGACCGCGTCCTGCCCGGCCGTCGTGCCGTTGCGGATGCGGGTCAGCATGTCTGCGATCGGGTCGGTCATCGTCATCTCGTTATCACCAGCTCGACTTCGTGATGCCCGGCAGCTCGCCGGCGTGGGCGAGCTCGCGCAAGCAGATCCTGCAGAGCCCGAACTTGCGGTAGTACGCGCGCGGGCGGCCGCAACGCTTGCAACGGTTGTAACCGCGCGAGCTGAACTTCGGCTTACGCCGCTGCTTCTGGATCAGTGCCGTCTTCGCCATCAGCTTCTCTCCCGGAAGGGGAACCCGAGCGCGCGCAGCAGGGCGCGCGCCTGGTCGTCGTTCCCGGCCGTCGTTACGACCGTGATATCCATGCCGCGCACGCGAACGACCTTGTCGTACTCGATCTCGGGGAAGATGAGCTGCTCGGTAACGCCAAACGTGTAGTTGCCCGAGCCGTCCATCTTCGTCGGCAGGCCGCGGAAGTCCCGAATGCGCGGCAACGCGATCGAGAGCAAGCGGTCGAGGAACTCCCACATCCGGTCGCCGCGCAGCGTCACCTTCGCTCCGATCGCTTGGCCCTCGCGGAGCTTGAAGTTCGCGATCGACTTGCGCGCCTTCGTCACGAGCGCCTTCTGCCCGGTGATCGTCGCGAGGTCCTTGGTCGCACCCTCGATCAGCTTCGCGTCCTTCAACGCTTCGCCGATCCCCATGTTCAAGATGACCTTCGTCACGCGAGGCACCTGCATCACGTTGGCTAGAGCGAGCTCCTGCTTCAGGGCGGGAACGATCTCGCTCCGGTAGCGCTCCTTCAAGCGCGGGGTGAGCGTCTCCGTCGCCATCAGATCTTGCCTCCGCACTGCTTGCAAACACGCTCTTTCCCGTCCGATCCCATCGCATGACCGACGCGGGTCGGCTTGCCGCACGACGGGCACACGACCGCGACGTTGGAGATGTCTAGCGGCATCTCTTTGGTGATGATGCCGCCCTGCATCCCGCCGCCAGACTTCGTCGGGCGCACGGTCTCGTGTCGCTTGACCTGGTTCACGCCTTCGACCATGACCTTCGCGCGGTTCGGGTACACGTTGACGACCCGGCCTTGCTTGCCGCGATCCTTCCCGCTCAGCACCTCGACCGTGTCGCCCTTCTTGATCTTCAGCCTCGGCATCTTTTTAGAGCACCTCCGGAGCCAACGAGATGATCTTCATGAAGCGCTTCTCCCTCAGCTCCCGCGCAACCGGCCCGAAGATCCGGGTCCCACGCGGATTCATCTGATCGTTGATAAGAACCGCAGCGTTCTCGTCGAAGCGGATGTACGACCCGTCCGGCCGCCGCCGCTCCTTCCGTGTGCGAACGACAACGGCCTTGACGACCTCACCCTTCTTCACCGGAGCACCGGGCAAGGCGTCCTTCACGGACGCGACGATGATGTCCCCGATCCCGGCATACCGACGGCCGGAACCGCCGAGCACCCGGATGCAGAGAATCTCTCTCGCCCCCGTGTTGTCCGCGACCTTCAGCCGCGATTCTTGTTGAATCATTACTTCGCTTTCTCCAGGATCTCGGCGACGCGCCACCGCTTCGTCTTCGACAACGGACGGGTCTCCGAGATGCGAACGCGGTCACCGACGCCGCACGTGTTCGCGTCGTCGTGCGCCTTGTACTTCGTCAGCCGGCGCTGCGTCTTGCCGTAGAGCGGATGACGGAACGTGTCGCGCACCGCGACTACCACCGTCTTGTCCATCTTGTCGCTCACGACGACGCCGACGCGCGTCTTCCGGCTGCTCGAACGATCCACCATTAGGCTTCCTCCGCCGCAGCGCTTTCGAGCACCGCGAGCTCTCGCTCGCGGATCACCGTCAGGATCCGCGCGATCTCTTTCCGCATGATCTTGATAGCCATCGGGTTGTCGAGCTGCCCGGTGACCAGCTGGAACCGAAGATTGAACAGCTCTTCCTTCGCCTCCGCGAGCTTCGTCTCGAGCTCGTCGTCGGAGAGGTCACGCAATTCCTCGGGCTTCGTCACGTCACTCGCCCTCTTCCCGTTTCACGAACCTGGTCTTTACCGGAAGCTTGTGCGCTGCGAGGCGCATCGCCTCGTGCGCGGTCTCCTCGTCCACACCGGCGAGCTCGAACATCACGCGGCCGGGCTTCACGACCGCGACCCACCCTTCGGGGTTCCCCTTGCCGGACCCCATGCGCGTTTCCGCTGGCTTCTTCGTGAACGGCTTGTCGGGGAAGATGTTGATCCAGACCTTGCCGCCTCGTTTTATGTGGCGCGTCATCGCAACGCGCGCGGCCTCGATCTGCCGCGCGGTCACCCATGACGGCTCCACCGCCTGCAAGCCGTAGTCGCCGAACGCCACGCGCGTGCCACCCTTCGCGAGCCCGCGCATGCGGCCGCGATGGTGCTTGCGGTGCTTAACCTTCTTCGGTGCGAGCATCTATGCCTCGTCCTTCGGAGCTTCGGTCGTTGCGTCGGGTGCTTTTGGTTCGGTCTCAGGCTCAGCCTTCGGCTCTGACTTTTGCTCGGCGGCCGGGGGCGCCTTTGGAGCAGCCGGTGCCTTCGGCGCGCGCGCCGGACCCCCGCTTCGAGGCGCGCGCGTTCCGGTTCCGCGCCCGGCCGGCTTTGCCCCACGACTGGGTGCACCGCGCCCGCCCGGCCGCTCGCGCGGCGCACGCTCTCGCGGCGGGATGACGGCGGGGATCAGGTCTCCCGATGCGGCCGCGCGCGCGCGCGCCTTCGCGAGCTCGGCTTCCTTCTCTTCGACCGTCGGCATCACGTCCCCGCGGTAGATCCACACCTTCACGCCGATGCGGCCGCCGAACTGCGTGTGTGCTTCGCGCATGCCGTAGTCGATGTCCGCGCGCAGCGTGTGGAGCGGGACGCGCCCTTCGCGGTACCACTCCGACCGACTCATCTCGGCACCACCCAAACGGCCGCCGACCTGCACGCGGATGCCTTTCGCGCCGGCGCGCATCGCCGTCTGCACCCCGCGACGCATCGCGCGGCGGAACGAGACTCGGCCGACGAGCTGCTCAGCGATGCCCTGCGCGACGAGCGGGGCTTCCAGCTCCGGCTGTTTGATCTCGAACACGTTCAACTGGATGTTGTCCTTATGTGTGATGTTCTTCAGGTCGTCGCGGATGCGGTCGACCTCCGCTCCGCGCCGACCGATGACGATGCCCGGACGCGCGGTGTGGATGTCTACCTGGATGCGGTCTTCACCTTTACGTTCGATGTCGACGCGCGAGATGCCGGCGTGGGACAGCGTCTTCTCGATGTACTGGCGAACGCGAATGTCTTCCTGAAGCCACGCTTGATACGACTTGTCTGCGTACCAGCGCGAATGCCACTGGTAGTTCGGGTTCGCGCCGAGACGGAAGCCGTTCGGGTTGATCTTGTGACCCACTATGCCTCCCTCGGCTCAACACAGATGGTGATGTGAACCGTGCGCTTGTTGATCCGATACGCACGGCCTTGCGCGCGCGGCATGTACCGCTTGAGCGTGACGCCCTCGTCGGCCCACGCGCGCGAGACGAACAACGTGCTCGGCTCGGCGTTGAACACGAACTGCGCGTTTGCGACCGCTGCGTCGAGCACCTTCCCGACGTCGTGCGACGCCGACTTGCGCGAGAACTGCAGCACGCGGCGCGCCTCTTCGACGTGGAGCCCGCGGATCTGGTTCAGGAGGAAGCGCACCTTGTTGGGCGCGATGCGCGCATGCTTCACGCTTGCGCGCGCTTCCCTCGTCGCTTGGCCGTTCGCCATCACTTCACCGTCGTCGCTTTCTCGGCTGCCTGCGCCGAGCCGCCGCGGGAGTGGCCTTTGAAAATGCGGGTTACCGCGAACTCGCCCAGCTTGTGTCCCACCATGGACTCGGAGATGTAGACGGGGACGTGCTTCCGGCCGTCGTGGACGGCGATCGTCAGCCCGACCATCTCGGGCGTGATCGTCGAGCGGCGCGACCAAGTCTTGATCACGCGCCGGTCGCCTCTGCGCCGCGACTCCTCGACCTTCTTCATGAGGTGGTCGTCGACGAACGGCCCCTTCTTCAGACTCCGCGCCATCCCTTAACCCTTCTTCTTCGTTTTGCGGCGGCGTTGGATCAGCCGGTCCGATGCCTTGCGCTTGCGCGTGCGGCCTTCCGGCTTGCCCCACGGCGTCGTCGGGTGGCGTCCGCCCGAGGACTTGCCCTCGCCGCCGCCGAGCGGGTGATCGACCGGGTTCATGACGACCCCGCGCACATGCGGGCGGCGACCCTTGTACCGCGTGCGGCCGGCCTTGCCCCAGTTGATGAGCTCCCACTCCGCGTTGCCGACCTCACCGACGGTCGCGCGGCAGGCCGCTTCCACCAAGCGGATCTCTCCCGAGGGCATGCGCAGGTGTGCGTGCTTCCCCTCTTTCGCGAGCAGCTGCACGCTCGTCCCCGCCGAGCGCGCGATCTTCGCGCCGCCGCCGGGCCGCAGCTCCACGCCGTGCACGATCGTCCCGATGGGGATGTTGCGCAGCGGCAGCGCGTTCCCGGGCTTGATGTCTGCCCCTTCACCGGACTCGAGCACGTCGCCGACGCGCAGCTTGTCCGGCGCCAGGATGTAGCGCTTCTCTCCGTCGCGATAGTGCAGCAGCGCGATGCGCGCGTTGCGGTTCGGGTCGTACTCGATCGAGAACACCTTCGCCGGGATCCCGTCCTTGTTCCGACGGAAGTCGACGATGCGGTAGCGGCGCTTGTTCCCGCCCCCGCGGTAGCGCGCGGTCGTCCGTCCGTGCGCGTTCCGTCCGCCGGAGCTCTTAACCGGCTTGGTCAGCCCCTTCTCCGGGCGCGATCGCGTCAGCTCCGAGTAGTCGGAGCCGCTCGCGCCGCGGCGTCCCGGCGTGGTTGGCTTGTACCGTCTGATTCCCATTCGTCTACCTGCTCGGGTTGAAGATCTCGATCGTGTCGCCCTCGGCGAGGGTGACCACCGCGCGCTTCTGCGAGGCGCGCGTGCCCAGCGTGTATCGGGTTCGCTTCTGCTTTCCGCGCCGCCACATCGTGTTCACGCGCAGCACCTTCACGTCGAAGATGCGCTGCACGGCGTCTTTGATCTCGGTCTTGTTGGCTTCGGGATGCACGACGAACGTGTATACGCCGCCGTCGAGCGCCCCGTACGACTTCTCCGAGACGACCGGAGCGAGGATGATGTCGCGCGGATCTTTCACGGCGTCTCACCGCCTTCACTGCGGATGCCTTCCGACTCGGGCGCGCGCTCTGCCGCCTCCGCCACCACCGCTTCGCTTGACGCCTTCACGGCGTCCTCAGCCGCCGACGATGGCCTTTCCTTCGGGCCGCCCTCTTGCGCGCGCGCACTGAGCTTGTCGAGCGCGGACCGGGTGAAGACGGTCCAGTCGCGCGCCAGGACGTCGTACGTGTTGAGCTGATCCACGGAGATCAAGTGGATGCGCGGGATGTTCCGGAAGGACCGCTCGACGTTGTCGTCGCGGCCGTCGAGGACCAGGAGCACCGATCCTTGGATGTCGATCGCGCGCATCAGCTCGAGCGCGTCCTTCGTCTTCGGAACCTCGAACGACACCTCGTCGATGACGGCAACCCGGTCTTCTTTCGCGCGGTCCGACAGCGCTGAGCGAAGAGCGGCCGCGCGCATCTTCTTCGGAACCTTCACCGCGAAGTCGCGCGGGTGCGGTCCCCACACAACGCCTCCGCCCGAATAGTGCGGCGCGCGGATCGAGCCCTGGCGCGCGCGCCCGGTCCCCTTCTGCCGGTACGGCTTCTTGCCGCCGCCGCGCACCTCACCGCGAGTCTTCGTGTCTCGCGTTCCGGCACGCCGAGCAGCCATCTGAGCGACGACCACTTGATGCATCACGGGGACATTCACTTGCGCGTCGAAGATCGACGGCTCGAGCTCCACGTCGCCGAGTGCGATGCCCGCCTGCGTGCGAACCGGGATGCGGCTCACTTCGCCTCCCGCTTGACGGCGTTGCGGATCA
>VAWS01000163.1 GCA_005884515.1 Actinomycetota bacterium | reverse complement strand
ATCCAGAGCTTCACGCACAGTCCGGTCGAGACGCCGAAGCAGATCTCACTGCAGACCCATCCCGCCGTGAGCGTCCTCGTCATCGTCGGCATCAGCGTGATCGGCATCACACCCTTCGCGGAAGAGGCGTTCTTCCGGGGCTTCATCTTCCGCCGGCTCGGCCAGCGATATCGACTGGGATGGGCGGTCGTGCTTTCGGCGGCGATCTTCGCCGTCCTTCACTTGATCCCGTTCATCATGCTCCCGATCTTCGCGCTGGGCGCCCTGCTCGCCTCGATCGTCTACGCGCGCAAGAGCCTCTTCCCTTCTGTCTTCGCGCACATGACGTTCAACGCGATCGGATTCACGCTGCAGTTCATCTTCCTGCGGAAGTAGCCGGTCTTGAGCGCCGGCTTCGCCCGCGACTACACTCGCGCGGCGATCGCGTGTTCGGCCGTACGAAAGGGGATGCCGTGCCCGTCTTTCCGAGCCAGGAGTGGCTGACCGAGTACGTCGACCTGATCAACGGGTCAAAGGAATACGAAGAGGCGGCGTCGAGCTGGGAGGGAGACCTCTCGTACGTCTTCGAGCGCGAGCCGGACAAGAAGGTGCCCGACGACGTCTGGGTGTGGATCGATCTCTGGCACGGCAAGTGCCGGGACGCGAAGTTCGGCGTCGCGCAGGAAGAGGGGGAGAAGGCAAGGTTCATCATCCGCGCGCCGTACTCTCGGTGGAAAGAAGTCATCCGCAAGGAGCTCGACCCCATCAAGGGGATGATGCAAGGCAAGCTGAAGCTCAAAGGGGATCTGCCGACGATCGTCCGCTACGTGAAGGCCGCGAACGAGCTGGTGAACATCGCGGGCTCCGTCCCGACGAAGTTCGTGGACGAGAGCTGACGGTGGAGCTGGTCGTCACGACGCCCGACACCCCACCCCTCGGCCAGATGATCGCCGACCTCGTTCGGAGCAACATCGAGTCCGATCCCCGACGCGCGCACCTCGTCCACGGTGTGGCCGGGCGCATCAACATCAACGCGACCGACGTGGAGTCGGAGATCGGCCTCCTCTTCACCGGCACCGGACTGCGCGTCGGGCCGGCGCTGCCCGCTCCCGACCTGGAAGTCGTGTGTGACTCGGGGACCTTGATGGAGCTGGCGAACGTCCGGCTTCGGCTCGGCAGACCCGACCCGATGACGCCGGAGGGTCGCGCGATCCTGACGAAGATGATGCACAAGCAGCTCGTCGTTCACGGGATGATGACGCACCCCAAGCTGCTCACACGTCTTCAGAAGTTGTTCACGGTCGCGTGAAGATCGCCTTCGTCGGAGGAACCGGCCCTGCGGGCCTGGGGCTCGGCGCGCGCCTGGTGCGCGCGGGGCACGACGTGGCGATCGGCTCCCGGTCGGAGGAGCGCGCGCGCGACGCCGCCGCGCAGATCCGTACGCTGGCCGGTGAGGGCAGTGTGACCGGTGATACGAACGAGACGGTGATCCCCCCGGCGGACGTCGTCGTGCTGTCCGTGCGCGCGGACGCGCAACCGGAAACGGTGCGCGGGCTCGCAGGGCTGCTCGACGGGAAGATCGTCCTCAGCATGGCGAACCCGGTGGCGGTCGCCCAAGGACGCCTCGAGCGCGCGATCGACTCGGACACGATCGTGACGGGGGACGACGCCGGCGCGAAGGAAGCGATCATGACGTTGTGCGCGGACGTTGGCGTCCGGCCGGTGGACGGAGGGCCCTTGTCGAACTCGCGCCACGTGGAGGCGTTCGTCGCCGTCCTCGTGGCGATCAACTTCCGGTACAAAGCGGGCGTTAGCTACCGGATCACCGGGCTTCCCTCCTAGGACCAGGAAAAATCTGTCCTATTGCCTGATTTGGCTATGGGCTAAAATGCCTATGCGGCTTCGAGCCCACGCGCGATGGAACGGGCGGGGTCGGCTCTGCGTCGGCGCAGGTGGCGGCGAGTTGCGGTGGGACACGTGTGGGGGAACCGATCCGAATGCTGAAGACGCCCGAACAACCGGCGAACCCAAAAACACTCGAAGAGAACGAGTCGAACTTGACCGTCCGACCGAGCGGGGCGCTCGAATCTGAGCTCTCCGTCGAACGCTCGCTTCGAGAGCGCGCGCAACGCACCGCGGGACTCCTGTGGCGCCTGCAGTCGCTCACCGCCGCGTTCGCCGGCGCGCAGACGACGGATGAGGTCGCCGACGCCGTTGTCACGACGGGCCTGGCCGCCATGGACGCCGAGTCGGGCGCGCTCGCACTCCTGAACGACGACGGCACGGTCCTCACCATCATCAAAGCGGCCGGCTATCACAGCGACGTGGAAACACGGTGGAAAACGTTCGCGGTCTCGGACGACCTTCCCCTGTCCGAGGCCGTACGGACGCGCGAACTCGTCCTGCTCGAGTCGCAAGAGGAACGGGACGGTCGCTATCCGAAGCTCGCCGTCCAGCAGACGCCGAACCAGTCCTTCGCGTGCGTTCCTCTCGTCGTCGAGCAGCGCGCGGTCGGTGGGCTCACGTACAGCTTCGGCGATCAACGACTTTTCACCGACGACGAGCGCTCGTTCTTGCTGGCTCTCGGGCAGCTCACCGCGCAAGCGCTCGAGCGCGCGCGCCTGTACGAAGCCGAGCACGTCGCGCTCGGGCGCGCGGAGGACGGCGCCGCTCGGTTGCGCTTCCTGGCCCAGACCAGCGATCTGCTCGCGTCCTCGCTCGAGTACGAGCAGACCTTGCAGACCGTCGCGCGTTCCTGCGTCCCGAAGCTGGCCGACTGGTGCGTCGTCGATCTGCTCGCGGACGACGGCGCGCGGGTGATCCGCTCCGGCGACCCGGCGCTGTACGAGCAGATGAGCGACCAGGCACTGATCGACGGCGCCCAGGACGAGGAGCACCTCGCGATCCTGCGGGAGCTCGGCATGACCTCGGTGATGATCGTTCCGATGCGCGCGCGCGATCGGGTGATCGGTGCGATCACGTTCGTGTCGACGACCGAGTCGGGGCGTCACTACACGCCGGAGGACATGAACCTCGCGCATGAGGTCGCGCACCGCTCCGCAGTGGCCGTGGAGAACGCACGCCTCTTCCGCGACGTTCGCGCGGTCCAAGAGGATCTGCGACTGCAAGCAGCACTGCTGCGCGCGCAAGGCGAGGCGATGCTCGACGGCTTCGTGGTGACCGACACCCAGGACAAGGTTCTCGTGCACAACCGGCGGGTGCTCGAGCTGTTCAACCTGACGGAAGAGGACCTCTCGGGCGACTACTCGGGCGCGGTCCGCAAGAAAGCCGCGCAGACGGTCGACCCCGACGCGTACCTGGAGCGCCGTCGGGAGCTCACCATGGATCCGCACAACTCGGGCCGCGATCAGATCGTCTTTCGCGACGGTCGCGTCTTCGACCGCTGGAGCGCACCGCTGATGGATGAGGCGGGCGAGCTCCGAGGCCGAGCCTGGTACTACCGAGACGTTACCGTCGAGCGCCGGGCGGCGAAGCAACTTGAGGAGGGACAGCAGCGCGCGGCGCTGCTGGCGGAAGCCGGCGGCGCCCTGACCTCATCCACCGACTACCTGGTGCTGCTCAGGCGCCTCGCCGGCGTGGTCACGGAGTGGTTCGCGGACTGGTGCGCGATCGATCTCCTTCAGCGCGACAGTTCGATCGAGCGGGCCGTCATCGCTAGCAGAGATGAAGAGAGGACGGCCCTGGTTTCTTCGGTCGATGCGCTGCGGCGGTATCCGTCCGATCCCACGGCCAGCGAAGGCGTCCGTCGTGTCATCGAGACCGGGCAGTGGGACATGCGCGAACAGGTCCAGGACGAGTGGCTCGTTCGCGAGGCGCACGGGCGCGAGGACTATCTCGCGGTTCTTCGAAGCTTGAACCTCCGCTCGCATCTATGTGTTCCGCTCGCCGTCGGAGACAGGATCCTCGGCGCGATCACGTTCGTGACGACCGGAGACGCCGGCCGTGTATACGGGCCGGCCGACCTCGCGCTTGCACAGGAGCTGGCGTTCCGCGCTGCTTCGGCGGTCGAGCACGCCCGCCTGTTCGAGGAGCACACGCACATCTCGCGCACGCTCCAGCGCAGCCTCCTGCCGCCGCACCTGCCGGAGATCCCCGGGGTCGAAGTCGCCGCCCGCTATCACGCGTCGGGTGAGGGCTACGAGGTCGGTGGAGACTTCTACGACGTGTTCAAGACCGCGCGCGGTGAATGGGCGATCGTCCTCGGTGACGTCTGCGGCAAGGGAGCCGATGCGGCCGCGACGACGGCCCTCGCGCGCCACACGCTGCGCGCGGCCACTGTTCAGACGCGCAAGCCGCACCGGATCCTGTCCTTGCTTAACGAAGCGATGCTTCGGTCCGACCAGCCGTTCTGCACCGTCGCGTACGCGCGCGTGCAGAAGGTCAACTCCGGCGCGCGCGTCACGGTTGCGTGCGGCGGGCACCCGCTGCCGCTCCTCGTTCGCGCCGGGGGCGCGATCCAAACCTTCGGGCGTCCCGGCACGCTGCTCGGATGCTTCCCCGAACCGGCGCTGCACGAAGAAGCGCTCGATCTGCACGCCGGAGACGCGGTCGTTCTCTACACCGACGGTGTGACCGAGGCGAGGCGCGGATCGAGTGTGATGGGCGAGGCCGGGTTGCACGCGGCATTGGTTCGCTCGGCGGGCGGAAGCGCGGGGGACATCGCCGACGCGATCGAGCACGCCGCGCTCGACTACCAAGAAGGAGATGCGCGCGACGACATCGCGATCGTCGTGCTGAAGGTCCTTCCGGCGGACTAGCGGAGGGCGCGCGCGGCCACGGCGGCCGCCGCAAGCAGAGGAACCGCGAGCGACAGCGCGCGAAGCGCGCGCTCCGGAGCTCTCGTCAGTGTCGCCCGGTCGATCGGCTCGGTCGTGCCGTCCGTCCGCTCGATGACGCCGTGAACACGAGCCGTCCGGCGGCGGAGCGCGCGAACCGGCGTGGACAGGGCGCGCTGGGTCACGCTGAGCGCGAAGCACGCGGCGGCGGCGAGCACGCCGCTCGCGCGGAACGTCGCGGCGGACGCCCAGAACCCGGTGAACGCAGGGAAGGCGCCCCACGCGAACGCGAACCAGAAGTCGTTGTGGAAGAACCCGTTGAAGACCTCGAGGTTGTACGCGACGACGATGAACGCGCCGAAGACGATCAGTGGGATGAGCCCGGTGCCGACGCGATCGACCCCCGCGACGCCGATCGCGACTGCCCCGGCGAGCGAGACGTAGGCGGCGGTGCGCAGCATCGATGCCGAGATTGCCGTTCGCAGCGGCCGCCCGTTCAGTTCATCCAGCGCGTGCGCGCCGATCCCAACGGCGAGGAAGAACGCGAGCAGGGTCGCGGCGAGGCGGTCGAGGCGCACGACCGGCGCGGCCGCGACGCCGATCGCAACGTAGGACAGGTGCCACACCGTGTAGGGCGGGTGCAAGATCGTCCACCAGTCGCGCCATCCGCCGCCGCGGATCGCGTAGAAGGCCGGCGCCGGCTCGGCGTCGCGATGCCGCTCAACCGCCACGCTTCCGTCCTTTGATCAGCACGCCGGTCCCGAACGTCATCCGTCGCGTCTTGATCTCTGTGATCCCCGCCGCGTGCCACATGTCGACCTGCCGTTCGAGCGGCCATTCCTTGGCCCAATCAACGATGCTGTGCGGCAGGAACGCGCCGACGTGCGCCCACTCGGGGCCGAACGCACGTGTCGCAAAGGGGAAGACGCCGAGCGCGTGCACGCTCCACCCGATGCGCGGGAGTGGTGAAGGCGGCACACCGAACTCGACGGAAGCGAGTGCTCCTCCGGGCTTCAGTACACGTACCAGCTCTCGCAACGTCTGGGGTGGATCTGCGACATACCGCAATAGATAGCTGAAGACGAGACGGTCGAAGCGAGAATCGTGAAAGGGCAGTGCGTTCGCGTCGGCCCCGACCCGATCTGACAGCCCCTGCGCACGGCCTATCATCTCGATGCTCTGATCCACGCCGACCACGCGACACCCGTACTGCTTTGTGATGTCGCGCGCGATCAGACCGGTCCCGGTGGCGACGTCGAGAACGACGTCGCTCGCGCGGAGGCCCATTGCGCGCACCAGCGCACGCCGCCACCTGCCGTACTGCCCGAACGAAAGGATCTCGGCCGGCGTCCCATAGGCCGGCGCGATGCCTTTGAACAGCGCGCGCGCGTGGGCGGTGCGCTCGTCGAGCATGCTCGTACTATCGCACCATTCGCGGCGCAGATGCCCGGCTATCATGGCCGCATGGACGCCGAAAAGCTGGCGAGCAACCTTCGCTCGGGCGATCGGCGCGCGATCGCGCGCCTCATCTCGCTGGTCGAGGACGAAGACCCCGGCATCAAGGACGTGGTGCGCGCGCTAGGGCCGCTCGCAGGGAACGCGTACGTGATCGGCATCACCGGCTCGCCGGGGGTCGGGAAGTCGACGCTTGCGGCGGCGCTCGTGTCGGCGATCCGGCGTGAGGACAAGAAGGTTTCGGTGCTGGCGGTCGACCCGACGTCGCCGTTCACCGG
>VAWS01000010.1 GCA_005884515.1 Actinomycetota bacterium | reverse complement strand
TGGTAGTGTCAGTGTCGCTGCAGCATCAGCATCACGGTCGCGAGCGTCAGCGCCGGTTGCGCGAACAAGATCGAGACCTGCATCGCGAGCTCGCCCCAGACGAAGATCGGCATCCGGTTCAGCGTCATGCCGGGCGCGCGCATCTTGAGGATCGTCGTGATGAAGTTGATCGCCGCGCCCGTCGACGCGAGGCCTAAGAAGATGAGCCCGAGCGCGTAGAAGTCGATGTTCGGGCCGGGCGAGAACGCTTTGTCCGTGAGCGGCGTGTAGCCGAACCACCCACCGTCCGGCGATCTGCCGATCAGGAACGACGAGTACATGAAGACGCCGGCCGCAACGAAGCCCCAGTACGTGAACGCGTTCAGGCGCGGGAACGCCATCTCCCGGCTCCCGATCATCAGCGGCACCATGTAGACGCCGAACCCGCTGAAGATCGGCACGGCGAACAAGAAGATCATCGTGACGCCGTGCATCGTGAACAGCTGGTTGTACGTCTCCGGGTCGAGCAGCTTGAGGTTCGAGTGCGCGAGCTGCAGCCGCATCACCGACGCTTCGATGCCGCCCAAGACCAAGAACACGAGCGCCGTGTAGAGGTACTTCTTCGCGAGCCGCTTGTGGTCGACGGTGCTCAGCCACGTCCCCAGCCCCGGCTCTTCCGCCCACAGCCGCTCCAGCCGCTCGCCCGGACGATCAGCCAGCGTCGTCATGGGGACGGGAACCCCAGGCCGAGCAGATATGTCACGAGCGCGTTCAGCTGATCCTTCGTGAGCGTCGTCGGCGGCATCGTCACACCCGGCTTGATCTGCTCGGGATCGGCGATCCACATCGCGAGGTCGTTCGCGCTCAGCGGCACCGTGCCTGCGCCTATCGTCTGGCGCGTCGCCATGTGCGTCAGATCCGGACCGAGCAGCCCGTTCGCCGCCGTACCTCTGATCGCGTGACACCCGATGCACGTGTTGCTCAGGAAGAGCTGCTGGCCTTGCTGCGCGAGCGACGACGCCGGCTGAGTCGCCGGCCGCGCCATATCGCTCATCCACTGCGCGAACGCCTCCGGCGCGTCGGCGATCACGAAGAACGCCATGTGCGCGTGCTGCAGACCGCAGTACTCGGCGCACTGCCCGCGGTACTCACCCGGGTGGTCGGCCTTAAACCAGACGTGCGTCGTTCGTCCGGGGATGAGGTCGATCTTCGGAGCGAGCTCCGGCACCCAGAGACTGTGGATCACGTCGGCCGACTGCAGCGTGATATTGACGCGCTCGCCCGCGGGGATGTGGATCTCGTTCGCCGTGACGGCGCCGTTCGGGTAGCGCACCTCCCACCACCAGTCGTGCCCGATCACGGTGATCTCTGTGCCCGGCTCCGTGCGCGCGAGCGAAACGCTCCGCGCGACCGAGAAGACGAAGAAGCCGATCAAGATCGCGCCGGTCACGCCGAGCCCGGCGATCAAGATGAAGCGATCGCCCCACGACACCTCGCGCGAGATGTCTTCCTCTCGGATCCGTCGCCCGCGCACGACGCCGTACGCACCCATCGCGACGACGAAGATGGTGACGGCGGTCGCAACCCATACCATCGGCCACCAAATGCTGCTCGCCGTGCGCGCGGCCGGTCCCTTGGGGCTGAGGATCGACGGGCTCTTGGTCGCACAGGCAGTCAGGGCGACGAAGAGGAGCGAGGGGAGCAGCCGGCGCGAACGACGTGCGCGCTCCCCATTCACCGTGGCCGACCTCCAACTGCGGGCGCGAGGCGATGTGCGGGGAAGAACGGTGCCCCCCAAACCTAGATAGCCGAGTACCGATTTGTCTAAACCGGGCGAGGAGGACTGGAGGGCCCACCGGGGCACACGTCGAACCACCAGGGCATGCGGATACGACGTCTCCTGATCCTCGCGACCGCGACCGCCTTGGTCGCCGCCGTCTCGGTCGCGCCCGCGGTCCCCACGTCGCGCGCGGGCTGCTCGCCGTCGAGACCCGCCGTCGCCGCCGACGCCGCCGGACACGTCCTTCGGCCGCAGCCGCGCGGTGCGCCGATCCCGTGCGGGACGACGACGGGTTTCGGGGCGGGGGAGACGCGCATCTTCGCGACGAAGGACGCCGTGATCTACGCACCGGCCGTCTTCACGCCGGGCCCGGCGGGGCTCGGGTACGGCGCCCAGCTGCCCGGCCCGCGCTTCCAGCTGCTGACGAGCCCGGGTGGGCTCGCCGTCACGCGCAACAACGGCGCATCGTGGAAAGCCGTGCTGCCGATGGGCATGACGTGGCAGCCCTCCGACGAGCAGGAGTACGTCGATCGCACGAGCGGCCGCTTCTTCTTCTACAACTTCGGCGGCAACCCGTTCCCCCAAACCGCCGCCGCGACGACGGCACCCGACACCGTGTTGTTCCCGGGGATGGAAGCCCACCTGATGTGGACGGCCGACGACGGCACCACGTGGCACCACGCAACGGCGTGCTGTCCGCTCCTCAGT
Source organism: Actinomycetota bacterium (assembly GCA_005884515.1). Classification (GTDB taxonomy): domain Bacteria; phylum Actinomycetota; class AC-67; order AC-67; family AC-67; genus AC-67. The sequence continues at coordinate 13,475 of VAWS01000010.1, read as the reverse complement.
GAAAACCCTCGCTTCGTCGCCGCGCGCGCGTCGCGTGGTGCCGCGCAGCCGCACGGATACCCGAACGTCGTCTACTTCTGCGCGAACTCGAACATCGTCCTTACCTTGCCGGGCCTGATCCGCGTCTGCTCACGCTCGCTCGACGGCGGCTCGACGTGGTCCACGCCGTCGCTCCTCTTCTCGAACCCGATCCCGCAGCACGCCGAGTGCGGCTCACACGGCGAGGAGTTCGGCGCCGACGACGGCACGTACCCGCAAGCGTTGCCGGACGGCACGTTAGTGGTGATGGTGGTGTGCGGCGGTCACACGTACCTGGCGCGCAGCACCGACGAAGGCGCCACGTGGCCGGTCGTCCACGTAAGCGGCAAGCCGCTCGAGATCCCCGCCTTGGATGAGCTTCGCACCGACACGGCCGGCAACCTGTACGGCTTCAAGGCGAGCGGCGGCCGCGTGCTGATGCGCGTCTCGCGCACCGGCGTGTCGTGGAGCGCGCCGATCCTCATGACGGCGCCCGGCGTCACGGAGGTCGACGCGTGGAACCCGGCCGTGCGCGCGCCCGGCACCGCGGCGGTGAGCTACTACGGGAAGCGTCCCGGCGAAGCGAACACCGACGGCTACCTCTCCGCCACTCGCAACGCCCTCGCGCGCGCGCCGGTGGTCTGGAGCGCGATGGTCAACGATCCGCGAACGCCGATGCTCAACGACGGCTCGTCGCGCCCGCCGCCGGGCGACGTCGGCTTCCTCGACTTCAACGGCTCCGACATCGGGCCCGACGGGACGGCGTGGGGGAGCTTCATCCAAGACTGCGCGGCGACCGATGTCGCGCCGCCGTGCGGCGACGGACACACGCACGCGCAGTACGGCGTGCGCGGCTTCGCCGGCCGTCTCGTGAGGCCGTAAGCGATCACACCTGAATGACGACGCTCCGCACGGCCTTGTCGTGCAGCGTCTGCCTCTGCGAGTCCCACAGCGGGAACAGCAGGTCGATGATCCCGGGGATGTAGATGACGATCCACAGGATGTACCCGACCAGCCAGCGACCGAACGCGCGCCCATAGCCGATCGATCCCCCGTCGTCCACGTCGCGCACGGCGATCCTCATCGCCATCTTGCCGACGGTCTGCCCGCGCGCGCTTCCTTCGAGGAGAGTGCGATACAGGATGCCGATCGCGAACGCGATCAATACGCCGAGTATGAGGTGCCTGAAGGCCGGCGCGTTGAGGGTCCTGTTCCCGAACTCGTCGGTCCTCGTGAGCTGGCCGACCGTGCTGAGGCCGGCGAGGGCGATGATGATCCCCGCCGGGATACCGGTGATGACCGCGTCGATGATCAGCGCGACCGCGCGCTGCCACCACTCCGCGTATTGGACGCCCTGTCGTGTCGTGATGGCGACGGCCGGAACGCGGGGATGTCCGCAGTTCGGGCACGCGATCGCCTGATCGGACAGCTCACGGCCGCAGTGCTCACAGAACGCCATCGACGGCTAGCGTGGCTGCCACAGAAGGGGGTGTCAAGCGTCCGGGTTTGTGGACGCGAGGGCAATCCTCTTCGAGCCGCCGTTCGTATCCTTTTTGACCAACGCGAGGAGGGAAGGATGTCTCGACGTCTCTATTCGACCTGCGCGCTCATCGCGGCGCTGGGCCTGATCGTCGGCGCGTGCAGCAGCAGCAAGACGCCGGCGCCGAAAGCGAGCGGTTCGGTCGGGTCGACCGGCACGACCGTCCAAGCGACTGCGCAGCTCTCGTTCAGTCCTGTGCAAGTTTCGATCAAAGCAGGGAACACGGTGACGTGGAACAACAGCAGCGGCACCAATCACACCGTCACCTTCGAGAACGGTCCCAGCTTCAACCAAGCCCTGAACGACGGCAGCAATGTAAGTCGCATGTTCCATCGTACCCGCGCACGACGTCGGGAAGCGTCTGGCCGACGGCATTGTCCACGACGATGAACAGACGGCGGTCGCTCGCGCGCGGCGCGTTGATCCGCATCGCTTCGTGTCGCAGCACGACGTAGTACTGCAGCGGGACGGTGGCCGGGTTGAACGCGAGCACGCTCGCGTCCGGCCCGACATGATCCAGCGCGATTGCGACCCGCTCGGCATCGGGGAAGTACCCGTCGCGTGAAGCCAACACGCTACCGGACGCAACCACACTCCCACCGATCGCAACGCAGGCTGCCAAGGCCACCGGAACAACCCAGCGACGTCGAAAAGCGAACACGATCCCGACGCTCACCGTCATCCAATACACGGGGATCAAGAACGTCCACACCCGTGGGAACACGATCCACCGCTCCACGACCACAAGCAGCGCGCACCATGCCACCGCGATGATCGCAAGCCTCGTCTTGTCGCGCGCGAGCCCCGCGGCGAAGAACACGCCGAACAGCACCATCCCGGCCACACCGAGGTCGCGGTTCCAGCCGAGCCACGTCTGATGGATCGACGGCCATATCAGCGTGAGCCACACGCTCCACGGGCGCGACACGACGAACCGGTTCGCGAACACGGCGTGCGGCCCCGTCCACAAGATCGCCGGCAGGTACGCAACGGCGGCCAACGCGATCGTCAGCCCCACACCGCGCGCCAGCTGTTTCCACACCTTCACGCGCGCGCGCGCGATCGACACGGCGAGCCACGCGACGACCACCCCGAACGGGAACAGCATCGTCGGGATCGTGAAGAAGCCGATCGCGGACAGGATCGCGAACCAGCGCCACGCGCGCGCCTCGCCCCTCAGGAGCGCCGGCTGCAACGCCAGCAGCCCGAGGAAGATCGCCGCCACGATCGTGTAGCCGCGCGCGTTGGTGGAGTACTCGATCAGGACGGACGACGACGCGACGAACGCCGCAGTGATCAGCCCCGCCGCGTCACCGTGGATACGGCGCGCGGCGGCGAATGCGAGCGGGATCATCGCCACCCCGGCCAGGAAGGCCGGCAGGCGGATCGCCCACGGGTGATCGCCGAAGAGGAACGTGCTGACACTGACGAGCAGCGTGTGGAAGACGTGATTGTTCGGCAGCGTGTAGCTCACGAGCCCATACAGCGGCGGCTTGCGCACATAGAACAGGTACGTCGCGGCTTCGTCGACGCGCATCGGTTGCGACAGGTACACGCCGCGCAGCGCGGCGCCGATCGCGGTGATCAGGCCGAGGGCTGCTCGAACGTCGAAACGGCGGCGGATCCGTGAAGCCTAATTGCAGCCGGTTGCGATCACGAGCTGTCCCGCGGCGTTCACGTTCGGACCGGGTGGGAACTGCATCGGGCCGCCGCCCAAGACCGCGCCGCACGTGCCGATGTAGAGCGACGGCAACGGGTACGGGTCATTCTGCGGAAGGCCGATCAGCGAGAGCACGCCGGGCGAACCCTGCGGATCCGGGTCCTCGTAGATCTGGAACCCGGGCTCGATGTAGGTCGTCCCGTTCTGGTCTTCCCAGTTCGCGATCGTCCAGTCGGGGTGTGCCGTCGACGAGCAGTCCTTCACGTTGTCGCTCGGGCCCGCGCAGTTGTACGGGTCCCACTCGACGGCGGTCGGTGCCGTCTTGCCGTCGTTGTACGTCCACGTGTAGTTCGCAACGTCGCGGTGCGTCGCCGTGTTGTTCCCCGCGTACGCGATCCGGCGCGTCGTATCCGCAGACATGCAGAAGCCGTCCGCGCACGCGCCGAAGCCGCCGTTGAAGAGCGGCGTCGGATTCGAGAGCAGCGTCGCGACATCCCCTGCCTGCAGCGCGGCGACCCATGCCGTTGCGGTCGCGGGGTCGAGGTTGTACTCCATCCCGCCGCCGTCGCTGGGCCCGTTGTTGATCAGGTTCGAGGAGTCGTGCTCGCCACTGTCGAGGTTGTCGTCGGCCCCGAAATAGATGAAGAGGCCGGTGCTCGGGTCGCCCGGCCCGGCGGACGGCTTCATCGTCGGGCCGTGCAAGCCGGTCGAGTCGACGTACCACGTCGCCATCTGTCCCTGCCCGGGGTCGACCCAGAAGTCGATCGTGTTGGCGAAGGTTCCGTCCGGCGTCTGGCGAGTCCCGGCCCCGAAGTACTCGTGTCCGGTGCCGTCCGAGAGGGTCATGATCAGGCTCTTGCAGTCGGGGTTCACGTACTTGGGGTTATCGGAGTTGTCGTCGAAGTTGGTGCAGTGGTTCCGGCTGGGACGGTAGTGTCCGTCGCTGACCGCGAATGAACTTCCCGTAACGGCGAAGGTCGCGACCGCGACCAGGCCGATGAGCGCCCGCTTCATCATCCCAACCCTCCTGACGTCCTCGTCAGGTCAGATTCGCCCCCGATTGCACGTCTCCTGCCGCGCGCCCGGAGGCTTTCGCAAATCCCCCGAAAGCAACCGAACGTACTCCAACGTAAGAAGGCGGTAACGAGGCTTCCCACCTGCAGGGATGGCAAGCGTCCCGTCGAACGATGTTCGGCATGACTAACAAACGGAACGCCATCCAACTGAGCGCCGCGGTCTTCGCGTCGATCCTTCTCGCCGGCGTCGGTTCGGCCGTCGCCGGCACCACTCCGCAAGCGACGCACCTCGTTCCCGTGCTGCTGCCCGGCCTTCGTTTGGCGCGGTCGCTCGGGCGCGCGTCCGGCAACCAGCGCCGCACGATCGGAGTATCGATCGCGACGCCCGACCCAGCGGGAGAGCAAGCGCTCTACAACGCGCTCTACGACCCGAGCAGCCCGCTCTACCACCAGTTCATCTCGCCGGCCGAGTACGCCGCGCGCTTCGGCGTCGCCCCTGCGACGGTCGCGCGCGTCACGAGCTGGCTGCGCGCCGGCGGCTTGCGGATCGAGACCGTGACGGGAAGCGGAACCTACGTCACCGCGTCGGGCACGATCGCGCAGCTCGATCGCGTGTTCGCGACCACGATCGGCCGGTACCGGATCGGCGACGTCACGTTTATCGCGAACAACCGCGCGCCCTCGGTCCCGACGTCATTGCCGATCACGGCCGTCGTCGGCTTGGACACGGTGCACGAGTTCCATCTCCCCGCGAAGACCAATCCGGCAGCGCACCCGAGCCGGACTGCGGCGAGCGGGTTCAGCGGCGTGCTTCAGCCGCGCGACTTGTGGAGCCTGTACGACATGCCGTCGAGCGACCTCGGCCAAGGCCAGACCGTAGGGGTCTTCGGCGTCGGCGAGTCGGACTCGACGATCGCGAACCTCCGTCTGTTCGAGATGCGGGAGCACCTGCCGAAGGTTCCCGTGCGCTTGGTGCGCACGGAGCCGGGCGGCGACGCCGCGTACGGCGATAACTCCGGCGCGATCGAGTGGTACCTCGACACACAGGCGTCAACGGGGATGGCGCCGGACGTGTCGCGCCTCGACCTCTACTTCTCGAAGTCGCTCTTCGACGCGGACGTCTTCGCGAGCTTCAAGAAATGGGTCGATGACCCGCAAGGCCCGCGGCAGATGAACGCAAGCTTCGGCGAGTGCGAAACGAACCCGACCAACTCCGTGACCGGACCGCTTGCGCAGATGCCCTACGGCACGGAGCTCGGCGATGAGCTGGAGCCGGTCGGCGAGCCGATCCTTCGCCAAGCGACGCTCGAAGGCCGCACGCTGTTCTCGTCCACCGGCGACACCGGAAGCGGCTGTCCCGAGGTCGTCGTGCCGGTGCTCGGCGCCGGCAACGGCGTCGCGATCCAGCCGGTGCCGATGGTCGATTACCCCGCCGCGAGCAAGTACGCCGTCGGCGTCGGTGGAACCGTGATCACGACCGACCCCAACAAGCACGGCGTGCGCCAGTCGGAAACGTCGTGGACGTTCACCGGCGGCGGCTCGAGCTTCTTCATCCAAGAGCCCGCCTACCAGAAGCCCGTCAAGAACGTGAGCATGCCGTGTCTGTCGCAGCCGGACGGGACGCCGTACGCGGGGATGGTCACCTGCCGCGGTATCCCGGACGTCGCGACGCTGTCGGGCAACGTCCTCGGCAACGGCTACTTCATCTACATCGACGGACAGCCGTCGTCGGAGGGCGGCACCAGCTTGTCGAGCCCTCTGATGATGGGGATCTGGGCGCGCATCCAGGCCGCGTCCACGGCCGCGCGCGGCGTGGGCTTCGCGAACCCCACGATCTACCGCCTCGGAACGACGCACTACGCGAAGGACTTCTACGACGTGACGAGCGGGGAGACGCCGCTCGCCAACGGGGTGTACCAGCCCGGCCCGGGCTGGGACTACACCAGCGGCTTCGGTGTGCCGGACGTTGCGCACTGGCTCGACGACGTCGATTCCCGCCGTGCCGCCGTGCGCGCAGCGCCGGCACAAGAGAAGCCCGCAACCGATGTTTGTGTCGCAACGATGAGGAGCCCGGCAGGCAACGCGACGAACCCGATCGACGGGCAACTGGGCAATCTGTCGACGCTCGACATCACGCGCGCGACGCTGTCCCAGTCGTCCGACCGCAAGAGCGTGATCGCGACGCTGAGCGGTCCCGGCTTGGACACCACGCCGGCGCTCGGCGGGACGTCCGGCGCGAACTACTTCGTGCTCTGGTCGTATAAGGGTCACGAGTGGTTCGCGAACGCAGCCGTCGACTCGGTCGGCGAGGTGACGTACTGGTCGGGGAACACCGACTCGGGGCAATACACGACCAACGCGAACGGACACGCGACCGGAACGTTCGCCAACCACGTCATCCGGATCGTCGTGCCGCTCTCTGAAGTCGGCAAGCCGCCGGCAGGCGCGCGCCTCATGTACCCGATGGCCTTGGCGCAGCTCAACGTGGGCGCGCCAGGCGCCGGTCCGATCCCGGCGGCTGTGTACCTTGCACTGACCGTCGACTCTGCGAGCGCGCCGAGCACGGCTGGGGCATCGCGCGGCCAAGACGTGTTGCTCGGCGCGTGCCACACAGCGACGTCGGCGGCGCGCATTGCATCGTCGAGCGCTCCTGCGGTTCCCGCGGTGGCGGCTGTTGCTCCGGCGGGAGCGGCGCGCGCAGATGTGGTTGCCGCCGTGGTGCGCGCGCGCGCGCCCCGCGAGCTCACGGAGGAAGTCGCAGCCGGCTTCATCGCGCTGGTTGCGGCGGCTCTGTGGGTTGCCGCCCGCCGGCGAAGGGCGCGACATATGTAAGGCAAGCGGGCCCGCGCGTCATTCCCTGCGCATCGCGCGCCGGCTGCTCGCGTAGGTTTCTGATCTTCGGGTGAACTCCATCACCCCGTCATCTCGCACGCTGATCCGCCATCGGTGTCGGTGGACGCTGCGATGGCACCTGCGGCACAGCAGCACCAGATTGTCGATCACCGTCGGGCCGTCGTGGATGCGCGCGCGGATGTGATGGGCGTCGCACCAGGCGACCGGCGCACCGCATCCGGGGAACCGGCACCCGCCGTCCCGGGCGACAAGGGCCGCCCGCAGCTTGGATGAGATCGGTGCGGCCGCGTCGCCGACGGCAACCGGGCGCGCGCCGTCGAAGACCACAGGCACCACGCTGGCGTCACACGCCAGCACCTCGGTGGAAAGCGGCGTCAGGTGTGCCGGGCGACCGGCCAGGGACCACAGAAGGCGCGCGCCGGCCCGGTCGCCGTCCCGGCGCAACGACGCGATATCGATCGTGGCAATCAGGCGGGGGCGGGGCCGGGCGGTGGGGGCTGTGGTGCCGGCAAGGACTTGCTCGCAGATCCCCACCAGCGCAGCCAAGCGCTGCTGGGGGCGTGAGGGTCCTTCCTGGTCGGGGGCGACCGGCCGGTCGGCGACGGCGTCCAGAGCCGCCAGCACCGTGGCGGTGGATTCGGCGTCGGCTTCCCCGTAGAAGGTGGCCGATCCGTCCACGCGACCTTGGATGGACAAGAAGCCTTTGTCGATCTGACGGGACTCGCGCGCGCGCGCCAGATCAGCGCGCACCGTCGCAACCGCCTCGTCGACACGCCCGAGCAGCTCGTCGGGGTCCATGCGCTGAAGGCGCTCGGCTTCCGAAGAGATCAGCCCGTCGATGCGCGCCCGTCCCGGGGCGTCCACGCTACGGACCGACCCCACGATCTGACGCACCTGGCTCCAAGAAAGATCACCGCGCGCGAAGGCCGACGTGGTCGCCGGCATCCCGCGCAACGTCGCGGCGGCGCGCACCAGCATGCGCGCGTCCGCACCGGTACGTCGCGCGCCCAACGCAAGCATCATCTCCGTCGGCAACCCGGTCGAAGCGTCGGCATCCACGCGGCCGATGATCGCGATCGCTTCGGCAGTCAGACGGTCGGCTTCGAGTAACGCATCGCACGCATCTTGGATGCTGGTGCGAGTTCGAGAAACAAGCATGAAGCGAAAACTATCAGCACGGTGTGACAACAACGGCGCTCGAAACGCGCTGCATCAGAGATATTTTCGGGAAGTTGGTCGCAATGCGCGCGAGCCGCGCGCCGCAGATGTGTCGCGTTCGCAACGCCGACGTTGCGCCGCACACCAGCGCGCAGCGCTACCTCGCGGCCCCGAACGCCCCTTGGTTCACCATCGGGTACGGATCCATGAAGAATCGCATCACAGCGCCGTGACGTCCGTACACCAACATCCCTCGCGTGTTGATGTCCGGCCCAGATTGCGCGCGCCCATCGAAGTCCATGAACACGCCGTGATACGTCACCGGCCGACCGCCGAACGAAGACACCCCTTGCAGCGCCACGATCACCCCAGACGTCAGCCACATTCCCACCGGTCCATCTGCGCCGCGGCGCGTCAACACGCCGCTCGACATCAAGAACCGCCCCGGCATGATCGTGCGAGGCGCGCCGCCAAAGGAAGCAGCCAACGCACCCAAGTGGGTCGCCACGAGCGAGCCGCCGTCCGGACCGGTCGATTCCGACTCGAGCTTGTGGTACTCGTTGCGCCGGTCGTAGTCGGCCGTCGGATCACTCTGGAACTGCGCTGAAAGCGGGCACGACGGATCGACCACTACCAAAGGATCAGCGAACCACGCCGGACCTGGGATCTCGTACCCGATCATGTCGTCGCCGAGCCCCATCTCCAGCTTGTGCGCCGCGCGCGCATGCCACGCGGGCACCGGCGGCTGCGCTCGCCCCGGGCACGACATCTGCTCGACCCCGAACGGCGAGCCTTCGATCAACGCCGGGTAGCCCTCGCCCGGATTCACGAGCATCTGCAGCTGTGGCCCGAAGTCCACCATCCCGACCTCGGTGAGGAAGCACGGCCGCGGCAGATGAGACGCGTCCAGGCACACCGACGTCGTCGCGGCCGTGCGGTGGGCGAACAACCCGGTCGCGAACGCCGCGATGAACAGCTGGTTCTGCAGCGGGACGACGAAGCGGTCGATCTTCGCCGTCAGAACGTGCGGTGAGATCGTCTCGGCCGATGAAAGCGCCGACACCACTGATGATGCAAGCGCAGCCCCAGTATGTGCCGGTAGCTCGAAGCATCCTTCGTCGGAGTGGATCTGCGGGCACGCACCCGGCCACGCCGGGTCTTCGATCGAGCCGTTGTCCCCGACCATGAACATCGCGTGCCCGCCCAGCCGCGATTCCACCGTGCGCGCGAATACGCCGGGCCAGTCGTCCGACACCGCGCGATTCACGCGCAGCATGCGGCCCCCGGGCCCGGGTGCAACCGACGCATCGGGCGCGTGACCAAGCTCTTGGTTGTGCGCCGCGAAGTTGAAGATCGATTCGATGTTCGCGCCGTCCGATCGACGCACGAGCTGCAGCACGCGGCCCTTCGTGTCGGTCGCCTCCGGCGTGCCGAACGCCGGCGTCCCGCCCTTAACAGCGTCCGTCGTCGGGAACGTCGAGGAGAGCCGCGCGCGCACCGACGGAGTGAACTCCGCCACACGCATGACGGCCGGCACCATCGCATCGACGGCCTCGATGCCGGCGCGAACGGCCTGCGTCACCAAATAGTGGATGTAGTAATCGTCGACGCCCGAGAAAACGCCGGCCGCTCCCGTCCCGTCGTCCGGCGCGCCGTAGATCCCGATCGGATCCGGCGACGACTCGTTGTGCGTCGATGACACGAACACCCGCGTCACGCCGGGCCGAGCAGACCGCACACCGTCGCGGATCCGCTGATCGTCTTCGATGAACAACCCCTGCGACGTCACCGACTCGATCACGATCGTGTGCGCGCCGTCCGAGATCGCGACCGCGCGCGCCCAGATGTCGTCGTGCACCCACTCCGTCAGATGATCGACGCCGCCGGACGAGTACAGCCCGTCCCAGCGGCCGTTATGGTTTGCGTCACAGGGCAGGTCGCTCCCATAGGAAAACGTCCCGTCGTGATTGAGGTCCGCGTACGGCTCCTCGAAATCGAAGGCCCGCGGGCCCCCGAAGATCTGGCGCGGGCACACCGTTTGCGGGAACTCAAGCAGGTCCCGTTTCGCGTCGAATGGCAACGGTGTGACCTTTTCGGCGGAAGCCCCGGCCAGCCACGTGCGCACAACGCGAGCGGACGCGGGATTCAGCGCGAGCAGCCCTGCAATCAACGCCGCCACGACGCACAGTGAACCTGAGCGCTTCATCACGCGAACAGACATTCGGCGAGCAGCCGGTCGTTTCCTGCAGTCGATAACGCGTCGCCTTGCGACCGCCGCTACGACTGTTGTAGGAATCCCCTCCGTCGTGCTCAGCCGAAGGCCCGCCCGTACCTCCGTTGCGGCACTCGTCGCGTGCAGCGCCATCCTTGTAACCCTTTCGCCGGCGCGCGCCGATACGCGAACCCAGATCACGAACGCGCAGCAGCGTCTGCACGCGCTCGAAGCGCAGATCGCATCCGAGCAGGCCTCGCTCGTCGCACTGCAGTCGTCGATACGCGACTCCGTCGTCAAGGTCGCCGACGGCCGCCGGTTGTACGACGCGATCCAGGCGCACCTGCTCGACAGTCAGCAACGGCGCGCGCAGATCGCTGCGCGCTACGAAACGATCCGCAGTGAGATCGACAAGCTCGCGGTCGGAGCGTTCATCGGTGGTCCGACCAGTGGAAGCCTCCAATCGCTCGACCCGCGGTCGATCTCGGACGCGACCGATGCGATGCAGTACCTCAGCTCGATCGTCGACCACAAAGCGACATTGGCCCAAGAAGCGCAGACCCTCGGCGCGCAGCTGAAGGCGCGCGCAGCCGAAGAAGCAACGGTGATGATGCATCGCGCGGCTGCGTTAGGCCAGCTTCAATCGGACCAGAACACGCTGATGTCGGCGTTCGCGCAGCTGGAGATGCAACTCGTGCAGATGGCGCAGGCGCGCGCGCAGATATCCGTGTTGCTGGTTCAGCTCGCGAAGCAGCTCCGTGCGGAAGAGATCGCGGCCGCGGAAGCGGCGTTGCGGCACGGCGTCACGTTCGGAAAGTGGTCGACGGCGTTCCTCGGCCACATCGGCGCGCCGATCCAGCGCAACAACCTCGTCGTTATCGTGGCGTGGGAGACGGCGGAGTTCACGTCGGCTCGGTGGAACCCGCTCGCGACGACGTACCCGATGCCCGGCTCGACCTGTTACAACGCGTCGTGCGTGCGGAACTACGTTTCGCTGCAGCAGGGGGTCGACGCGACGAATAGGACGCTCACCCGTTCTGGTCTCGGGTACGAGCAGATCCTGATCGATCTGCACCGCAACGCCGACCCCATGGACACCGCGCGTGCGATCAACGCGTCGAGTTGGTGCGGCGGGTGCGCGGACGGACAGTACGTGGTCGCCCTCGTGCCGTCCGTCGAGCAGCACTACGACGAGTACGCGAACGCGAGCGCGAGCTAACCAAACAGAAACGTTCGACTCGCCGCGATTTTCCAGACAAAGCAGCACGTCCTCCCGGCGCAAACACAGAGGAACGTTCTGTGCTCATGTCGAATATTTGACGTGGAGAGTCGTCATGAAAATCCCTTCCCCACATGACGGGCCGCGATGAACGCGCGGGCTCGACGATGGACGCGGGTCGAAGCGCTCGCGATCGTCCTCATATTCGACGCTGCAGTAGTCTTCGTCGCGGCGATCCATAACGATCGAGCACCTTTACCGCCGACGCAGGCTGCTCCGGCGCCGTCTGTCACGTCGCCGGCGGTCACACCGCCGCCATCGCCGGCACGCCACTCGACTGAAGGCAAGCCGGTCCATATCGAGCAGCGTGCGGGAGCCACCGTCGTTCCGCCACCGACCGCCGCGCCGCCGAAGACGTCGCCCCGACCGACCTCGTCGCCGACTCCAACCCCACCGTCGTACAGCGGGACATGGACGGTCTGCGGACCGACGGCAGACGGCGATCTGTTCTGCCGCGGGAAGAAGGAAGCGTTCACGTGCTCGGTTGCGTCCGGCGGTGATGCGTCGTGCCGTGGATCCGGCGTGTCGTTCTCGTGCACAACGGACGTGTCGACCGGCGCGCGCGAGTGCGGGGGCGCGTCGGGATCGTGGCAGTGCATGACCGACGCCAACACCGGGCGAACGGGGTGCCAGGGAGGGAATGGCACGTACTCGTGCGGGGCCCAGCCCGGGACCGACGAGACGTGCGTCGGCACCCACAACTTCTCGTGTTATGACAAACCCGGCGGGCGTACCTGCGGGACCGAGTCGCAGCAGAGCCCGGACTGCTTCTTCGAGCCCATCTTCGGCGTCTACTGCCGGGCCTAAGCGGACCTGCAGGGCCGCTCGGAATGCCCATCGATCCCGCCTGGGTCGGCGGTCCTGTGCCTACGAGTGGGCTAAACGTCCTACGAAGTACTAGGGAAATCGTGCCAACGGACTATTGTTCGCGTCTCTGTGCGCTCCGAAACTCACTCAGAGTCCTAATTCGGAGGCACAAGCTTGCGCATTTCACTCGGTCGGGTCCGCGTGCGCCGGCGACCAGATCTTGAATCAGCCCACGCCCTTTCGCTGCTAGAAGCGACGCTCGAGTCCACCGCGGACGGCATCCTCGTCGTCTCGACAGACGGCACGATCACCCGCTTCAACCAACAGTTCATTCGCATGTGGCGCATCCCCTCCGACATCGCCGAAAGCCGCGACGACGAGCGCGCGCTCGCGTACTCGGTCGAGCAACTGAAGGATCCGGAGGGATTCCTCAAGCGTGTCCAGGAGCTTTACAACGATCCGATCGCCGAGAGCTTCGACGTTTTGCACTTCAAGGACGGCCGCATCTTCGAGCGCTCTTCGAAACCGCAGATGGTGGACGGCGAGCCGGTCGGACGCGTGTGGAGCTTCCGCGACGTGACCGAGCGCAATCGTCTCGACGACTTGAAAGACAACCTGCTGACCGCCGTGTCGCACGAGCTGCGCACGCCGCTCACCGCGATCGTGGGCTTCAGCTCGACGTTGGAGCGGTGGGGCGTGACGATGAGCGACGACGACGTCGCCGATCTCTACAAGCGGTTGTCGAACAACGCCAAGAAGCTGCAGCGCCTCGTAGGCGATCTGCTCGACTTCGACCGCCTGGCGCGCGGCCTCGTCGAGCCGAAACGTGAGCGCACCGATCTTGGGGACCTCGTCACAAGCATCGCGCGCGAGAGCGAGCAGATCACCGGCCGGCACATCCGTGTCGCGGCCGACGACGTCGTCGTATCGGT
>VAWS01000157.1 GCA_005884515.1 Actinomycetota bacterium | reverse complement strand
GTCGAGATCACTCGGACCCCAGTCGGACGCCAACGCCACCGCACCCGTCGGCGCTTCGTGAACACCGAACAGTGCCGTCACGGTCCAGAGATCGCTCTCGTCGCTCACCTCGCAACCAGACAGAGGCGCGATCTTCGCGAGCCATCCCGTGAGCGCCTCGCGCGCGGCTTGCTCGGCATCGATCAGCACCGTTCCGTCGTCGAGCATGGTCGCACGCAGCTCCGCCTGCACGTGACCCTTCTCGTCGAGCATGCATGTGAGGACGCTCCGGCCTGCAGTGAGGCCGGTCAGATCTTGCGTTGTCGTTGCGTCCAAGAACGCGGCGGGATCGTCGCCCGCGACGCGCGCGACCAGGCGCTCGAGCCGCGACCACGTGATCGTGTCCATGAAGAACAGGGTACGGCTGCGCGCGCACCCCCGCTGAGATTGAAACGGGGCGCGCAGGCCCCCGAAGCCCCGCGCGCCCCGTTCGGTCGCGTGGGCCCAATGCTAGGAGTGGCCGAACGCCGTGCTCAATAGCCCGAAGTGGTGGTACCTGCGTGGCCGGAGCGCCCCGCGACCGCGTATCCTCACGCCCATTCAACGGGAGGGAGAGCGTGACCGACCGAGCTGCGTACGACGTTCCATGGCTGACCCGGCGCGCGCATCGCTGGTACGCGAAGCACACGTTCCACGCGGACGATCTGCCGGACAACCTGGTCGAGCAGAAGCGCGCGCAGGGCGTTTCGATCAGCGTCGCCCTCCCCGCCGTCGACGAAGCGGCGACCGTCGGCCGCATCTGCCGCTCCATCGCCGACGCGCTGATGCCCGATCTTGTCGATGAGCTCGTCGTCCTCGACGGCGGCTCGACGGACGGCACTGCGGCCATCGCGCGCGAGGCCGGAGCCACGGTGGTGGACGCGCGCGCGCTGTTGCCGGCCATCCCCGCCGTCAAAGGCAAAGGGGAGTCGCTCTGGCGAAGCCTGTCGATCTTGAGCGGTGACCTCATCTGCTGGATCGACGCCGACATCGCGAACTTCGAGCCGCACTTCGTCTCCAATCTGGTTGCACCGTTGCTCGCCGATCCCGCGACGATGTTCGTCAAAGCGTTCTATCGGCGGCCGATCGCGTACGGCGGCGTCGTGCTGCCCAAGGGCGGCGGTCGCGTCACCGAGCTCCTCGCGCGCCCGCTTCTGAATGCGCTCTTCCCGGAGCTCGGTGGGTTCATCCAGCCGTTGTCCGGTGAGTACGCGGGGCGCCGAGACGTGTTGATGCAACTGCCGTTCTTCACCGGCTACAGCGTCGAAGCGGGCTTGCTCATCGATCTCCTCGATGTCGTCGGCCTCGACGCCATCGCGCAGGTCGACCTCGGCGCGCGCGTGCACCGCAACCGGCCGCTCGACGAGCTTGCGCCGATGGCCTACGCGATCGCGCGCGCCATCCTCCGGCGTGCGGAGGGGTGGGGTCGCCTTCACGCCGCCCAGGACCACCCGATGCATCCGCTGGTGATGGCGTCTCCCGACGGGGTCGATCTGTTCGACCTCGAAGAGGTGGAGCGGCCGCCGCTCGCGGAATTGACCGGCGACGACGTCGCTGCGCTTTCGTGACGTGATCGTTCGTCCGGCGACCGCCGACGATGTCCCGCGGCTGACCGACATCTACAACCACTACGTCCTGCACACCCAAGCGACGTTCGACATCGAACCGTTCACTGCCGAGCAGCGTCGCGAATGGTTCTCGCACTACTCAACGGGCGGCCGGCACCGGCTGCTCGTGGCCGACGACGACGGCTTCCTGTGCGGATACGCGACGAGCAGCCCATTCCGGCCGCGCGCGGCGTACGCCACGAGCATCGAGACGAGCGTGTACTGCGACCCCGACCGTCTGGGCGTCGGCGTTGGTACAAGCTTGTACGGAGCGCTGTTCGATCAGCTGGCGAGCGAGGACATCCACCGCGCGTACGCGGGGATCGCGTTGCCGAACGACCAGTCGATCTCGCTCCACGAACGCTTCGGTTTCGTGAAGGTCGGCGTGTACACGGAGGTCGGCCGGAAGTTCGGGCGGTTCTGGGACGTCGCCTGGTTCGAGAAGCGGCTGATGTAGAGAGCAAATGGGCCGCCCAGGACTCGCAACAAGCTTCAGAGTTCCGATATGACCGAAATTTCTCCCTTTCACTGGTTTGTCTGACCTGTGCGCGGGTACGGGATTACTTGCCGCATTTGGAAAAAACAGGGGGGTGATTAGATATGCGGAAGAAGATCGTGATCCTCGCGCTTGCCATCGCCGCAGCAATCCCGGGAGCCTCGTTCGCAGGAGGCACCTTCCAGTGTCCGGGAGGTCCCCCGGGCCACTGCAAGGGCAGCAGCAGCAGCAGTCACAACAAGCAGCAGCAACAACAACAGCAGCAGCAGCAGCAGAAGCAGTGCCTTCTCGTCCTGGCAGTTCTGCAGCCGGCGAACTGCTGACACGGGATCACACGCAGGGTTCGGTTCCGCCTCCGGGGGTTTGCTGGGATCCCCGGAGGAGTGGGCCCGATAGCGCGGCGCTTCCGCGGCCGGAATACTGACAGTGATCGGTGGGCCGCCCAGGACTCGAACCCGGTCCGCCGGATTAAAAGTACCGCCGTCGCGAACCTATGAAGCAAGAGTGTTCCCATAGTCTTTTACCGAACCTATGGAGCAGTCCGTTGCTCTCGCTTCAGGCTCGGTTTTGCATATCCGGGTGCCGGCATCTTGCGCCCGATGACAAGAAGCCCGGGCCACCTAAAGCGTGAACGCACCTCGCTCGCGCGACCGGCCGCCGCGCTGCTTGCTTGTCTCTTCGCTTGTTCGACCTCCGTTCCGAAAGCAACCGAGCCGCCCGGACCGACAGGATCCGCTCCGCTCATCGATGCGCCGTGCTCTCCAGGCGCCCCACCCTCGCTCTCCGCTCACCACATCTCCTTCGACAAGAAATGCCTCAGCGTGTCGAGCGGCCGGCCGTTCGCGTTGCCGTTCGCGAACCGCGATCGAGGAGTGAATCACAACGTTCAGATCCTGGTCGGTCCCCGCGGTTACTCGACAACCCCGCCGGCCCTCTTCCGGGGCGACATCTTCCCGGGTGTGAGGACGGTCAACTATCAGGTCGGGGGGCTTCCGGCGGGGCTGCTGCAGTTCGAATGTGTCGTGCACCACGACCAGATGTATGGCTTCTTCGGGGTCGCGCCTCGCGTCGCACGTACAAACGCCGGCATACAGGTGGTTTGGTCGGCGCCCGGGCGAACACCAAAAGGCTACGTTTTCGATGTCTTTGTGAAACGTCCCGGCGCTGACAATTTCGCTGCTTGGAAGACCGGCGCCACCACGATGGGAGAAACGCTCGCGGTGACCGATCCGGGGACGTACGCGTTCCGTATCACTATCTACCCGGCCGATCACTCGACGCCGCCGCTCGGCTTCTCGCCCATTTCAACCGTCACGGTTTCGTGAGATCGCGCGTCATCACGTTTGCGTTGCTATTGGCGCTCACCGGCGTGCCTGCGCAGGGCAATCGATACAGCTTCGCGCCACATCTATGGGTTCTTCACTCTCTACTCGAGATCCGCGTTCCGCCGCCCCCCGCTCAAGGATCGGCGGGGCTTCGAGCAGAGCTCCGGGAGGTGCGCAGCGTCGCCGCACATCGAGGCGGCGATCAGATACAACGCGCTGCATTTTGGTCGGGTAGTCCGTCGTTCAGGCCATGGTTCGATATCGCGACTCGCCTGCTGACCGCTCGACCGAAAGATCCACCAAAGGTGGCGCGCGACTATGCCTATCTGGCGGTTGCGATCAATGACGCCGCGGTTGCGGCGCAAGCCTGGTCCCGGGTCTACGATCGATCGGCGCCACCGGTGCCTCGCCTCTTCCCTGCCACCACGCCCGCGTATCCCTCGATCGATGCCGCGATCGCCGGCGCGGCGTCGCGAACGTTGTCCGCCCTGATCCCCGAATATCCAGCGACCGTGCTCGATGCGCTTGGCCA
>VAWS01000156.1 GCA_005884515.1 Actinomycetota bacterium | reverse complement strand
CGCGTCGCGCTCGACCTCCGCGCCGGAGACCGTCCCCGTGAAACCGATCAGGAACAGCGCGATCGCGACCTCGCCGTCGGGCCCGAACGCCGGCGCGCCGATGTGGTTGACGAAGTACATCTCCTTGGGCTCGATGTCGATCAGCGCGTACTCCTCGAGCTGAACACCCCTGATCTCCTCTTCGAGCGAACCGCCCGCGGTCGCCGTACGCGCCCGCCGTGGCCGCCGTGAGCCCTCCAATCCGACCGAATAGCCGCGCGTCCGGACCGAGCGAACCGCGCGCCGGAAGTGATCCGCGGTCGCTTTCTTCGGGGGCGCACCGAGCTTGGACAGCCAGCGCTCGATCGTCGCCTCGTCCGACCACGCGACGAACACGGCGCCGAGCGGCGGCGCCAGCGGCAACCGCTGCCCCGCTTGGATGTACACGCCGAACGGCCGCGGTACGCCGGCGCGCGCGAGGATCACGATCTCGTCGGAGATCGCGGCGCTCGCAACGCAGTCCAGTCCGAGCTCGTCGGTCAGCGCGCGCATCTCGGGAACGGCGCACTCGGCCGCGGGGTACGTCGACACCGCGGAGTTCCCGAGGGCCACCAGCGCCGGCCCCAGCGCGTACGACTTCGCCGCGGGGTCGCGCACCAGGTAGCCCTCGTCGGTCAGCGCGCCGAGGATCGCGTGCAGCGTCGCCTTGTTCAGCTTCAGGTCGCGCGCGATCTCGCTCAGGGTGTAGCGCTGCTGCGGGTGCGCGGCCAACAGGTTCAGGACCGCGACCGCGCGCTCGACGGCCGGTGCTCGCCGGGCCATTACGCCGCCATCTCCTGCAGGACCGGACCCAGCGCGCGCGCCAGCGCGATGTGCCCGTCGTCGTTCGGGTGGATGCCGTCGCCAAGCTGCTCGGGCGCAACCAGGGGCAAGCCTTCGATCAGCTGCAGCGCCGTGTC
Source organism: Actinomycetota bacterium (assembly GCA_005884515.1). Classification (GTDB taxonomy): domain Bacteria; phylum Actinomycetota; class AC-67; order AC-67; family AC-67; genus AC-67. Next base: position 2,933 of record VAWS01000156.1, on the reverse strand, counting down.
GCCCGCGTCGATGCGCGCGCGCACCGCGTCCTCCATCGCAGCGCGCAGATCGCCGAGCGTCGCGCCCAGCTTGTTCGCCGTCTCTTCGCCGTCGGGCCGGATGATCGGCGAGGCGACCAGGATCGGCGTCTGCGGGTGGCCCTGCCGCACCACGTTTAAGAACGCGTCGGTGTTCGCACGCATCTGCTCGACGCTGTGCGGGATCCGCGTCCAGCAGTTCGTGCCGTGCGTGATCGAGATGACGTCGGCCGGCAATCCGGCGATGTGCTCGGCCGTGACGATCTCGCCGCGCGCGGAGCCCGCGTAGCCCATGTTGACAACGTCGAGCGCGTGCTCGCGCGCGACGATCGCCGGCCACGCCATCGCAGGCGCCGACGCGATCCAGCCCTCGGCGATCGAGTCGCCGTAGCAGACCCACTTCTTGCGCGGCTCCGCTGATTCGATCGAGCCGCCGATCGGTGTGACGTCGAGCACGCGCGGCCGCATCCCTTCCGGCAGGTACACGATCGCGCGGTGATCCGTGTCGGAGCCCATCGAGAGGCGCGCGCGGCCCTCACCCAGAACAGCCTTCTCTTCCGACACCGGCTTCAAGAAGCGCCACAACGCGAACGTGCGTCCCGCGCCGTCCCCCCGGTAGCCGAGATCCTCCGTCTCCGTCTGGTACGCGATCTCGATCTCGCGTGCGTCGCCGGCGATCTCCAGCCGCACCGTCGCCGGGAGCTGCGCCTGCATCCACGTATCGAACGGCAGCCGGAAGGTGTCGTGGATCGATGCGCGCGGATAGGGCACCTTGTCGTTCCCGGCGAAGGCGTTGCCGCAGAGAAACGGCGTCGGATCCATCAGAACGCCAACGGATAGGGGAACTTCGACCCGACGCCGCCGTCGACCACCAACGTCTGCCCGGTGACGTACGAGGACAGGTCGCTGCACAAGAACAAGATCGCCGACGCGATGTCCGTCGGCATGGCCACGCGCCCGAGCGGCGTGTTCTCCTCGTTCAGCTTGCGGCCCTTCTCGCCCACGTACTTCGAGATCCGCGGCGTCCACACCATCCCCGGCGCCACGGCGTTCGCGCGCACGCCGTTCGGCCCGAGCTCCACGGCCAACGTGCGCACCCACGACATCAGCCCGGCCTTCGCTGCGCCGTACGCAGCGTGCCGCGGCGCGGACGTGATCCCGCTTACAGACGCCACGAACACCATCGACCCACCGCCCGAGCCGGCCATCAGCCTCCCGGCAGCCTGCGAGAACAAGAACGCGTGCCGCAGCACCATCCCGAACGTCCAGTCGAAGTCGTCGTCGCTCGTTTCGAGCAGCGTCACGTACCGGGCCATACCCACGATGTCGACCAGACCGTCCAGACGCCCGAACTCGGCCTGCGCCGCTGCAACCGCCGCGTCGACCGACGACCGGTCGCGCGCATCGGCAACGTGTGCCACGCCGCCGACCTCCGCAGCGATCTCCGACGCGAGCGCCGGCTCGTTATCGATGCAGAACACGCGCGCGCCCGCTTGTGACAGCGCGTGGGCGGTTTGCCGTCCGATCCCTTGCCCCGCGCCGACGACGATGATCCCTCGACCGTCGAGACGAAGCAGATCGGGATACGACGGAACCGCGGTGTCGTCCGACGAGGTCAATCGACCAGACCTGGGATCCCCGGGACTTGCCCGTTGTCGTCGCCGTTGGATGCCTTGACCGTCACTTCGGTCTTGATCTCGCGTTTCTCGAGCTCGGGGATCAGCTTCCCGATGAGTTCGATCGTCTGCAAGATCGACTCGTGTGGCAGCCGCCCGAACTGCACGTAGCACAGCAGCTCGTCGACGCCGATCTCTTCGAACTTGATCATCTTCTCCAAGCACTGATCGGGATCGCCGACGATGATCATGTTGTAGTCATTGAACGCTTGCGGCTTGAACTTCCCTTCGGAGTGCTTGCGCAGCAGCGGGAACATGCGCTCCTTCTCTTCGTCGCTGAAGTGCGCGAACTCCCACTCCAACGTGAAGGCCGCCAGGTTCTGGTACCACCACCAAACCGCGTCCCAGATGCCGTGCTCTTCACACTCGGCCATCGTGGGCGCGCAGTGCACCAACGTGTACGCCGCAACGCGGTTGTTCACGACGCGCGTGATCGGCTTCGAGTTCTGCGACGCGAGCCGGTAGTCGTCGATGCGCTGCTTCAAAACGTCGAGCGGCTGCATGATGGCGAACGACAGCAGCCCGAGGCCGTACTCACCGACGAGCTTCGCCGAGTCCGGCGACGTCGCCGCCATCCACCCCGGCGGGTGCGGGTCTTGATACGGCTTCGGCGTGACCATGCGCCGCGGGAAGTCGAGGTACTTGCCGTGGAACTCGAAGTACTCCGCCTCCCACATGCCGACGATCGCCTGGATCGCTTCGCGCGCCTGGTCCTTCGAGTTCTTGATGTCGACCCCGAACGCGATCTGCTCCATCGGTGTCGAGCGGCCGGTGCCCCACTCGATGCGTCCCTTCGACAAGATGTCGGCGGTTGCGACCTTCTCGGCTACGCGCATGGGCGGACCGAAGCCGTGCGGCACCAGCGTGACGCCGAACCCGAGGCGGATGTTCTCGGTGCACTGCGACAACCCGCCGATGAGGACTTCGGGCGACGGGCAGTGCGAGCGGCCCTCACGGAAGTGGTGCTCGACGTGCCACGAGGTATGGAAACCGAGCTTGTCGGCGAGCTTGATCTGTTCGATCGCTTCGTAATAGGCCTGCTGCTCCGCCTCGCGCTGGCCGTAGGGGTGCGGCTTGTTGGGCCAGGGCCGGGGAACGTCGATCTCGTAGAGAAGGTCGAGCTTCATGCCGGTCGCCTCCGTTCGCTAGAGCAAACAATCCTTCCGCATAGCGAACGGAGTATCCCGCCCGGCCGCCTTGGCTGTCAAGACGGCGACTAAGGCGCGACGCGCCTACGCG
>VAWS01000155.1 GCA_005884515.1 Actinomycetota bacterium | reverse complement strand
CGTTGAACACGCCGTCGTGGTTGACGTCGTAGTCCTTCCAGTTCGAGCTGCGCTCGGTCACGCACGGCGCACCGGTGCACGGGATCGGCAGCTCGCCGAAGTTTAGATGGACCTTGTTCGCGATCTCGGGCCGGCTCCAGATGATGCCGGAGTCGGTGATCGCGATGACCGTGTCGGGCCTGCCGGTCGTGATCTCCCAGGCGTGGTTCGTGCCGGCGCCCTTCACGCCGAACAGCTCCTGCGCGTTGTTCTCGACAAGCGGGTCGTAGTCGGGGTCGCCGGGCTGCGGTGCGTAGTCGGTCAGCTTCGTGTTGTTCCGGCAGTCGAAGCCCTTCGGCAGGTCGCTCCCCGGCGGAACGGACTGGCCGCTCGCGAGCGGCATGCAGTTCCCGTTCTTGATGTGGAGCTGCGTGTAGTCGTACGGGTTGCCGTTCGCCGGGTACGGGAAAGTGGCTCCGGCGGGGGTAAGGATGGCTGCGACGAGGGTGGTAACGGCCAGGGCGGACAGAACACGCGCGCGCATGCTTGTGGGATTCGACATGCCCCGCCCGGCACCTTTCGTGAGGACGGTGAATCGGAGGTGGCTTTCGTTGGGGCCTTCACAGGCCGGCTAGCGGCCGAGGCGCCGGGCGATGAACTCGCGGACCCGCTCGCGCGCGCGCTCGCGGATCTCCGGCCCGTGCATGAAGGCGGCGACCTCGAATTCCAGCTCGCCGAGCCGCCCTGCGGTCTCGCGTGAAAGCGGGATATCGGAACAGAAAGGCGCGAGCGAGAAGCCGATGCCTCTGGTGTTGAACAGGGAGTCGCCCACGATCAAGACGCCGCTCGGCTCGTGCAGCAACGAGACATGACCCAGCGTGTGCCCGGGGGTGTGCACGACGCGCAGGCCGCCGGCGATGTCGAGCAGCTGGCCGTCGGCGATGTCCTCGTCGATCTCGCAGGGCTCGAACTTGCTTGACATCATGCCGAGCACGCGCGCGCTCAGCCGTCGCCGGTCGCGCGGCGGCGCCTTGACGTCGCTCGGTTTCTTCCCCAGCGACTCGATCGCGCGGACGATCTTCTTGGGAGCACCCTTCAGCCCGGCGTCGACCAGCGTCAGCTCGCCGTTGGGCTCGACGAAGATGTACGCGTTGATCCAGGGTCCCAACGTGCCGATCCGGTAGACGTTCTCCGCCAGCTTGACCGGCGCACTCATCGCCCGCGGAACTTCGGCTCGCGGTTCTCTGCGCGTGCGGCTTTCAGCTCCTGGTAGTCCTCGCTCGCGAAGATCGCCGTCTGTCCGAGCTTCTCCTCGTTCATCACGCGCCGAACTGCGTCCAGGCCCAGGCCGCGGATCACGTTCATCGCGAACTTGACCGCGAGCGGCGAGCGCTTGGCGATCTCGCGCGCAACCTCCATGACGTTGTCGTCGAGCTGTGCCGCCGGAACGACGCGCGACACGAGCCCGTGCTGCAGCGCCTCGGCTGCGTCGATGATCCGGCCCGTAAGCGCAAGATCCGCGGCGAGGCCATGGCCCACCATCTGGAAGATGCGCGCAGCTCCCCCGCTGTCCGGCATAACGCCGTGCGCCGTCTCGGGCAATCCCATGCGCGCGTCGTCGGCCGCGATCCGCATGTCGCACAGCAGCGCACGCTCGAACGATCCGCCGAGCACCCAGCCCTTCAGCGCGACGACGATCGGTACCGGCATCGTCCAGAGCAACGCCGTTTTCGCGTGACCCTGCTCGATGTATTCGAGGTCGGACTCCCCCTTCGTGCGCACCCCGAGCTCTTTCGTGTCGCGCCCCGACGAGAACGACTTCCCTTCGCCGCGCCACACGACACACCGGACGTCGGGCCGCTCGTGCAATTCCGCCAGCACGTCGAAGAAGCGGGTGTCCATCGCGTCGGTGAAGGCGTTGTGCCGGTCGGGCCGGTTCATCGTGACGACGGCGACGGGCCCGTCGTACGTCAGGAGAACGGTCTCTTCGGCGCTCACGAGAACTGCTTCTTCAAGTCCTGCTTCAGCACCTTGCCGGCCGGGTTGCGCGGGAGCGCATCGAGGATCTCGAGCCGCTCGGGGATCGCTTGATTCCTTAATCCTTTGGTTTTGAGGAAATCGGCCACTTCGAGAAGGGTCAAGGTTCCTTCCCTCAGGGCCACCACCGCACACGCGATCTCACCCGACGACGGGTCGGGTAGCCCGATCACGGCGACGTCGGCGACGCGAGGGTGCTGGAACAGCAGATCCTCGACTTCCTTCGCGCTGATGTTCTCGCCCTTGCGGATAATGATGTCCTTCAGCCGCCCGGTGATCGTCACGTTGCCGTCGGCATCGAGTTTCCCGAGGTCTCCGGTTCGGAAGTAGCCGTCCTCGTCGAACGCATCTTTGTCGAGCGCCATGTCCAGATACCCGCGCATAAGCTGCGGCGCCTTCGCGCGTATCTCTCCTTCCTCGCCGATGCCGGCGACCTTCCCTTCGAGCGTCACAACGCGGAGGTCGACGCCGCGCATCGCGCGTCCTTCAGTGTTGGCCAGCGCCTCGTCGGCGTCGTCGGTCGACGCCATCGTGAGGATCGGCGACTCCGTCAGTCCGTAGCCGGACACGATCGGCGCGCCCATCTCCTTGCGCATGTCGTAGTGCAGCTTCGGCGGCTTCGGCGCGCCCCCGCCGGGGAACGCACGCACGTGCGGGAACAGCGGCGCGTCCGGCTGCCCGCGCTGCGCTTTGAGGTAGGCCATGTGGAAGATCGTCCCCGAGCCGGCGAGGGTCACGTCGTTGTCTTTGAGGAACTGCGTCGTGCGGACGGGGTCGAACGCTTCGTCGATGATCAGCGTGCAGCCGGTCATCAGCGCCGACATCAACCAGATCGGCCCGGCGATGTGCGTGAAGGGGAAGACGACGCCGGAGCGGTCGTCGGCGGTGAGGGCAAGCCGCTCGGACATGCCCTTCGCCGTTGCGGCGATCGTGTAGTCGGTGTGCTGCGCGCCCTTGGGGTCGGCCGTCGTGCCCGACGTGTAGAAGAGCCAGCGAACGGGCGCCTCTTCGGCGCCGGACTGCGAGGTTGGTGCCGGCAGCGTCTTCGGATCGCCCGTGGGGAGCTGCTTGTCGCTCACCATCACGTCGAGGCCGTCGGTCGTGGCGGCGATCCCGCGCGCCATGCCCTGGAAGTCGAAGTTGCGCCAGACGCTGGGGACGATGAGCAGGCTGGTCTTCGCTTGGCGCGCGATGAAGCCGACCTCGCGCTCACGGTAGATCGGCAGGATGGGGTTCTGGATGGCCTCGAGGCGGCTGAGCGCCGCGCACAGCACGAACGACTCCAGCCAAGTCGGGAGCTGCCAGCTGACGACCGCCCCCTTGCCTATGCCCATCTCTTGCAGGCCGGCGGCCGCGCGCTCGGCATCGTCGCGGTACTGCGCGAAGGTCATGACGCGGCCGGTCTCGTCGACCGCCATGCGCGCGTCCGGTGTGGTGCGCGCGCGCTGTTCGATCAGGTCCCAGAAGCTGCTGACGTCGAGCATCCCTCGAGCTCCCCGCTGAAATCTGACGGACCGTTAGATATTAGGGGGTCGCGTCGAGAACCGGCCACCCATCGGCCCCGCACGCACACGCTCTCGCCCGAATATGCGGAAGCGCTTCTCGACCGCGAAAGTCCATTCTCCATCGAGCCGCTGGTTCGTTTCATCGGACCGATGACGTCGCTACCAGTTCGGCTGCAGCATCGCGCGCGCCTTCGGCGCGCGCGACACGAGCGCCGCCATCAACCCTGCCACCAACGGTGCCACGATGACGAACCCGAGGGTGGTCCAGGGCGTCGGCGCCGGTCGATGACGCGCATGAAGGATCAGGTTCATCGGGATGAGGGCAGACGGCACCGCGAGAAGGCTCGCGAGAGCGGTCATCAACAGCGCGTTCGCGCCGACCAGTCGCCGGCGCACCCCGGGTGTAGCGCCGACGGCGCTCAGGATGGCTTGCTCTCTGCGTGACTCTGCACCCACGAGCGCCACTGCGACGGCGACGATGATTAACGCCAGACCGATCGCACCACCAGTGATGGCGAGACGCGTACCGGTCGTATCTCTCACGAGATCGCTCTGCGCTTCAGCAACCCCGCCGGGGATCAAGCCGACCGCGTGCTTGACGCGCGCGACGTCCGCTTTTGTCAAAGGGTGCGGCGAGCGCAGCAGGACTTGGGTCACCGCGCCGGGGTGCAGACCGAACTTCTTCAACAGGTTGGCGGGGATGAAGTAATGGGGGATCTCGTACGGCTCCCCGATCCCGCCGGACACCGCGACCGCTTTCACGTCATACGTATTTACGGTCGGCTGGTACGCCGGCACAGGCACCCCGGCACCGGAGCCGGCCGGAACCGAGCTGCCGATCGGCCCGGCGATGCCCTGGATCTGAAGGTGCAACACACCGTTGTCCGTCGGCAATCCAACTGCGATGAGCCGGTCGCCGTTCAGATACTTGATCCCCTCCTCAGCGTGTGCTGCCTGCATCAGCGCTGCGTCTGCAACGGCGAGCGGCGACTCAGCACTTACAGCGCCGACTGTGGAGCGGGTGGGCGATTGCGGCGGGCCGGTGACCTGCGCGGGCTGTTCGTTCTGCTCCGGGGGCAGCGATCTATCTTGCGACATATAGGTATCCGCGAATCGCATCTGTCCGAGAACAGAGTCGGGGATCGCCAGCCTCGCGGCGTCGACCATATTCTGAGGAACCCCGGACTGCCCGACATAGGACGACAGCATGACCTGATCGTTCCCCAAGAAACGCACGTTGTTCTCGGCGTCGCTGCTGAGGATCATGCTCGAGAGCGCGATCGGAACTGTTAGTGCGATCGTCGCGGCGGCAACGGCAGCACCCGTCCGCCTTCCGTAACGCGCCGTTTGCCGAGCGGCGAGTCGAGA
>VAWS01000009.1 GCA_005884515.1 Actinomycetota bacterium | reverse complement strand
GGTCGACTCGGCCGGCGCGCGCATCACGGATCAGATCGAGATGTTCCCCGGCCGACGCGGCGCCGGCCGCATCTTCAGCACCCAGGTGCACATGAGCGGCATGGTTCCACAGATCTGCCTGCTGTTCGGACCGAGCGCAGCCGGCGGCGCGTACATCCCGGCGTTCTGCGACGTCGTCGTGATGGTCGAAGGCAACGCGTCGATGTATCTCGGCTCGCCGCGCATGGCCGAGGAGGTTGTCGGCGAAAAGGTCACGCTCGAAGAGATGGGCGGCGCGCGCATGCACTGCACCGTGTCCGGCTGCGGTGACGTCCTCGTTCAGACCGAACAGGAAGCGCTGGAGTGGTGCAAGCGTTACCTCGGCTATCTGCCGCAGAATTTCACCGAGCAGCCTCCGGTCGCCGCCGCGCACGAGCCCGCGCCGCATCGCGCGATCGCGGAGATGATCCCCGCGAACCAGAACAAGCCGTTCGACATGCGCGAGCTCGATGATCCGGATGATCTTCTCGACCGTGTGCGGGCCCCACGATCCTGCCTTCACCGTTGGGTCGTTGGCCATCACCGCGACCGGGCGTTCGCCGACGTCGCCGACGCCGGTGACCACGCCGTCGGCCGGGAGGTCGCCCGCTTGCACGTTCGCGAGGAGCGCATCCTCGACGAAAGAGCCCTCGTCGAGGAGCAACGCGAGCCGGTCGCGGCAGAAGAGCTTGCCCTGCTTCTCGGCGGCCTCGTGGTACTTGGGCGCGCCCCCGCGTCGGACCTCTTCGGTCACCTTGTGCAAGTGATCTTCCGGGTACTCGCTCATCGGCTATTCACCACGGTACACGGGCGCGCGCTTCTCGCGGAACGCCTCGAGCCCTTCCAGCCGGTCCTTCGTCGGCACGGTGCGCCCATACAGCTCGTTCTCCAGCGTCACACCTTCATTGAGCGGCATCTCCATCCCGCGGACGATCGCTTCCTTGGCCGCTCGCACGGCGATCGGGCCGTTCGAGGCGATCGCGCGCGCGACGGCGAGCGCGCGCATCCGCAGCTCGTCGGGTGTAGCGACCTCGTGCACGATGCCGTACTGCAACGCGTCGGCCGCCGAGATCCGCCGGCCGGTGAAGATGAGCTCTTTCGCTCTGCCTTCGCCGGCGATCCGGGGGAGACGCTGGGTGCCGCCGCCGCCGGGGATGATGGCGAGCGTGGTCTCGGGGAGGCCCATGACGGCCGCCGTCGAGGCGATCCGGATGTCGCACGCGAGCGCCAGCTCGAAGCCACCGCCGAGCGCGACCCCGTTGATCGCGGCGATCGTTGGTACGGGGATCTCGGCAACGGCTTGCATAGCGCGCGAGATCGAGGCGACGGCTTCGGCAACCTCGACGGATCCCAGGCCGGCGCGCTCCTTCAGGTCGGCGCCGGCGCTGAACGCGCGATCGCCGAGCCCCACGAAGATCGTCGCGCGCGCATCCGGATCGTCGCGAACCGCATTCGAGGCTTCGGCGATCAGTTCCACGAGCTCTCGGTTGAGCGCGTTCATCGCGTCGGGCCGAGCAAGGGTGAACGTGTAGACGCCGTCCGGGCCCTTCTCGATCGAGCCCGCTTCGCTCATGCCGATGCCTCGCCGGCCTCGCGTGCACCGGTTGCGCGCGTCGCCTTTAGGTACCGGCTCGGCAGCTCCTTACCGAGGACGCGCGCCACACCTTCTGCGGCTTGCAAGACGGTCTCGAGATCCACGCCCGTCGACACGCCCATCTCTTCGAGCATGAAGACGAGCTCCTCTGTTGCAAGGTTCCCGTTCGCGCCGGGCGCGTAGGGCGTTCCACCCAACCCGCCCAGCGACGAGTCGAACGTGGAGACGCCGGCGCTCAAGCCGGCGAGCGCGTTCGCCAGGCCCGTGCCTCGCGTGTCATGCAAGTGGAGCGCGACCTGTTCCTCCCTCGCCCCCGCAGCGCGCAGCATCTCCACCGTTTGCGCCACTTGCACCGGGTTGCCGAGTCCCGTTGTGTCTCCCAGCGAGACTTGATAGCAGCCGAGGCCGAGAAGGCGCATCGCGATCTGCACGACGCGCTCTTGTGGAACGAACCCCTCGTACGGGCAGCCGAATGCCACCGAAACGTAACCCCGAACGCTGATGCCGTCCTCGGCGGCGAGGGCGGTCACCTGCTCGTATCGCTCGAACGATCCTTCGATGGACGTTCCGATGTTGCGCCGGCTATGCGTCTCGGTCGCCGACAGGAAGACGGCGATGTCGCGCAGGTGTGCGTTGGTCGCGCGCTCGTAGCCCTTGGTGTTCGGGACGAGGGCGCTGTACGTGACGCCGGGCCTCCGGTCGATCCGTTTGCAGACCTCCTCCGCGTCGGCGAGCTGCGGGATGCGCGCAGGATTCACGAACGCGGTCACTTCGATGTGCGTGAGCCCCGACGAGCTGAGGCGGTCGATCAGTTCGACCTTGGCTTCGGTCGGGATCTGCGTGGCTTCGTTCTGAAGGCCGTCGCGAGGGCCCACTTCGACGATACGGACGCGCTCGGGATAGGGCATGCGGCCATTATCGCCGTGTCGAGGCCCGCTTCGCCGCTACGCGAACGAGAGGGCCTTCGCGCCGTTCACGACCTCTTCGACCACCACGGCTGCACCCACGATGCTCGCACCCTTCGCGCACTTCGACTCGTCGATCCCACGCGGCTTGGTGCACGCGCTGCACAGCCAAACCTGGCCACCGGCGTCGACGAACTGGTCGTAGAGCTCCTTCAACGGTGGCAGTCCCGGCGCGCGCACGGCGTCGGTTCCGCCCGGTGTTCCCAGCCACACTGCTTCGATCGTGCAGACCACGACGGCCTCCTGGCCGCTTGCCGCTGCGACGTTGGCGGCGACGAATGGGAGCGTGGCGCGCTCCGGGTCTTCTTTCCCATACACGCAGTTGAAAAGGATCTTGTTGCTCACGACCGCCTCCCTCCGGAAAAGGAAGAACAGCCTACGGCGCGCGGACCGAACGAGGAACTTCGCGACGAGCACCCTGAAAGCGCCGCGCGGGGCCTCGCGAGGGCTGCTCGATCCATAGCATCGCACCGATGCGCGATCGCCTACGTAATGCGCGCGGCTCCGTTTCGGTTGAGTTCGCCGCCGTCCTTCCGCTCGTCGCCGTTTCGCTGCTGTTGGTTGCGCAGATCGGACTGCTCGTGTCCGAGCAGCTTGCGGTGCAACACGCCGCGCGGGAAGGCGCGCGCGAAGCGGCCGTGTGGAACGACGACGATCGCGCGCGCGCCGCGGCGTTGCGCGCCGGCAACCTGGATCCGGAGCGCACCACGATCGTGATATCGCCGGCGCAGCGCGACGTCGGGGCACCCGTTCGCGTCGAGGTGCGCTTCACGCCAGTCGCCATGCCCGTCGTCGGCCGTTTCATGCCGGCGTCGGCGACGCTCACCGCGGCCGTCGAGATGCGCACCGAGCGCGCGCCACCGGATGCGAGCTGAACGCGGCGCAGTTTCGATCGTCGCCGTGACCGGCGCGTTCGTCCTGTGTCTGGGCGCTCTGGGCGCCGCCGACCTCGGCGCGATGCTGTTCGCACGTGCGCGCGCGCAGTCGGCGGCCGATGCAGCCGCACTCGCCGCGGTGACCGAGCAAGCACCGGTCCTGGAGCGCGGGAGCGATCCCGAGCAAGCCGCGCGCGACGAGGCAGAGCGCAACGGCGCAACGCTGACCCGATGCGAGTGCTCGGTCGGGAGCACCGAGGCAACGGTCGAGGTCACGATCACACCCCGGCTCGGCTTCTTGTCCGGCTGGTTCGGACGTGCCGCGCGCGCGTCCGCGCGAGCCGCGATCGATCCGGATGTGCTGACCTACCGCGACGGTGGTTAGGGTGCGCGCATGCCGATCCCGCGCGAGCAGCTTCGCCTCACCGGCGACGAGCTCGACGAGCTGCTGACGACGGAACGGACGCTACGCGCCGCGACGGCGTCGCCGGAAGGTCTGCCGCACATCGCTCCACTGTGGTTCGTGTGGCGCGACGGAGCGATCTGGGTGAACAGCTTGCGGCGCAGCAAGCGAAGCCACGACCTCGCGGACGGCTCCGCGGTTGCGCTTTGTGTCGATACCGGCGTTCGGTATGAGGAGCTTCGCGGCGCCGTTCTGTACGGCCGGTTCGCAGCCGCGACGGACAAGGCCGGGCTCGATCAGGTAAAGGCCGAGTTCGCACGCAAGTACTGGGGCGTGGAGTCAATCCCAGAGCTCAAAAGCCACGAGTGGCTCGTGTTGCGGCCCGATCGCGTCGTTTCCTGGGACTTCCAGAAGATCCATGCGGGGAAGGATCGTCGCCTCGAAGCGAGAAAACCTTCACCTGGGAACTAGCAACCTTCCGGCGGGCTGTTCGTTGACCCGTTTGGGTATACCAGCGGGAAAGCCGCCCTCCGCAGCCTTCATCGAACGGTGATAAAAGGAATCCCATGAGCTCACACGACCCCGAAGACCCGTCGATGTCGGACGCCCCCCGCGAGGGCGAAGGGGGCAACGGTTGGCATGCCCCCGGCGAGAGCTGGCCGGCGAGCGGCGTCGGTTCCCGACCGGTCGCCACCGTGCGGAAGGAGCCCGCACCGAAGCGCGCATTCGCTTCGCTCGGTTTCTTGCTCGACGCGGGCCGGCGCCGGAAGACGGGTCGTTTCGCTCTGTGGTTCCTCGTGATCGCGCTCGCTCTGGGCGGCGTCGGGTTGCTGACCTACCCGATCGTCACCGACATATGGGCGCACAAGATCCAGAACAGGCTCGACAAGCAGTTCGCGTCGCCCGCCGAAAAGAACCTGTTCCTGCACCCGGTCGAAGGCTCGCCGCTGACGCGGCTCATCGTCCCGAAGCTCCACATCGACATCATCGTGGTGGAAGGGATCAGCGGGAACGCCTTGCGCGCGGGCGCCGGTCACTACCCGGGGACAGCGCTGCCGGGGGCCTCGAGCGGCAACATCGCGATCGCGGGGCACCGAACCGGCTTCGGTGAACCCTTCCGGCATCTCGAGAAGCTGACGAAAGGCGACGAGGTCTCGCTGCAGACGCCGTTCGGAACGTTCCTCTACAAGGTGATCGGGCCGTTCGACGGGCACGGCAACCCCTGGATCACGGGTCCAGAGGACTGGGGGGTGGTCGGCCCGACCCCCACCGCCTCGCTGACGCTGACGACCTGCGATCCCCCTCACACTTCACTAAACCGGCTGATCGTTCGCCTGGTCTTGGTCGGAAAAAAGGCCTAGAAACCCCCTTCCGGACGGCTCATTCGCGAGTACGCTCAAGATGTGCGCGTTTCGGGAGCAAGCGGGCGCGCTGGCATAACCGTTCGGGGGGATGCCCCGTTATACGGTTGACGTTCTGACGACACCGTAGGGGTTCGATGAAGAGCAGGGTCCTTCGAGCAGCTTTCCTCATGACGGCCACGGCCGGCCTGCTCGCGACATTCGCAGCGGCCCCCGCCGAAGCCGCCATGACGGCCTCCATCTCCTCCATCAGCCAGTGCAACTCGTCCGGCTCGTGCAGCGGGTCGATCACGGGTGGGACGGGCATCGCGCACGACACGATCCAGATAACGGCGAAGGAATCGAGCGCGCTTCTCGACCCGTCGCCGCAGTGGGTGCGCGTGTCGGTGCGACCGAACACGAGCAGCCCGTTCACGTGCATCGCGCAATGGTCCACGAACTCGAAGAGCTTCTCGGCCTCGACCAAGTGGGACACGAACAAGTACCCCAGCTCGGGGGCGAACGGCTGCACGGCGGGCAGCACCCCACAGAACGGCGACCTGACGAGCAACGGAAGCATCCAGATCCAGGTCACCAGCTACAACGGGAGCACTACGGCGGCTTCCTCCGCGGTGACGATCAATCTCAATAACCCACCGACCCCGCCGGCGTGGGCCGCGGATCCGTCGGTTTCCGGCGCCTCGAAGCGCGCGCCCGTCGTCACCTTGAAGTGGGACAAGTCGCCGGAGCCCGACCTGCAGGAATACCGCTTCCTCCGAACCGATCCGTCTGGCAACACGAAGCAGTACCCCGTGTCAGCGACGAACTACTCGGCGCAGGGCTGCTCGTTCGATGGAACGGTCTACACCTGCTACGACACCGACTTCCCCTCCACCGGATTCGGCGGCACCTACCACTACGCGTTGACGGCGTACCGCTCCAGCCCCTCGCAAGCCGACACGTGCTACTACCCGAACCAGCAAACGCCGTGCATCGGTGCCTCATCGAGCGACGTGCGCCAAGTTTCGATCGTCGAGCCGTCACCCTCACCGACCCCGACGACAGGGAGTGGCGGCGGAACGGGCGGCGGCGGGACGGGCGGCGGGAACACCACGACTGCTTCACCTGCGGTACCTACAAGGAAACCCTGCCGTACGGCAGCCTGCCGGGTGACGGGCAATCCGGAACGCTCGTTCCGCGGCCCGGTCAGGGCCCTGCGCTGGCGGCAGGCTCCGGGCTCGGCAGCGGGTCGAGCGGCCCCGACCCGCGGCAGCTCTGGGTGTCCATCGCCGCCGGGCTCGTCCTGCTTATGACGGCAGGCCATGTGGCGCGCGTGCTTCGCACGACGGCCCACTAGACGCCCCGGGCGGCCCTTCCGACGTACGATTGTTCCGTCATGGCCGGCGGGATCTCATGCATCTGCGGCGCGCCGCTCGTTGAAGAAGTCACCGATCGCGGCATCTACCCTGTCGGCGGTGGAGCTTTGATCCCCTTCCGACGAACGACCGACTACGTGATGTGCGACTCGTGCCTCCGGACCTACGACGTCCGCTCCTTGATGGCACGAGCGGAGACCGCTGAATCTATCGAGAGCCTCGAGCGCCTCGCAGAGACCGTCGAGGAAGCGGAACAGGGCTGAGGATCTCACGCAGCAACCGAACCGCGCCATCCTTGTCGAGCGGCTCGTTCCCGTTGCCACATTTCGGCGACTGGACGCAGGATGGGCATCCGCGCTCACACCGGCACGACGCGATCGTCTCCATGGTCGCGCGCAGGTGCTCTGCGCCGGCTTCGAAGCTACGCGCGGCAAACCCGGCGCCTCCCGGGTATCCGTCGTAGATGAAGACGGTGCACATCCCGGTATCCGGGTGCATCGCGGTCGAGACCCCGCCGATGTCCCAGCGGTCGCACATGGCGAACAGCGGCATGAGGCCGATCGCGGCGTGCTCGGCCGCGTGCACAGCGCCGGGTACCGCCGCCGCATCGAGACCGGCGGCGGCGAGCAGGCCGTCCGGAACCGTGTACCAAACCGACGTGGTTGCGAGTGACTGCTCGGGAAGGTCGAGCGGCTGCTCGTCGATCGTCTCGTTCGAATAGAGGCGCCTCCGAACGAAACCGACCACCTGATTGCTCACGACGACGTCGCCGAAGAACAGCTCGACGCCTCCGGCCTCTTTGTTGCGCTGAACGCCGGTGATCCGGATATCTGTGATGTCGCGGGCCTGCGTGTAATGCGCGACGTCCACCGGCGTCACGACGGCGACGTTCGCGCGCAGGTCGAGCGCGCGCACCTCGAACTGCTCGCCCTGGTGGATGTAGATCGCGCCGGCGTGAAGCGTGTGGTGGGCGCGCGAGCCGTCCGAGGTTCCGAGCAAACGGCCGGTCTCATCTTCCACGATCTGAACGACGCGGCCTGCCGAGCGAATGTCGATCTCGGTCGCGGGCGAGCGCCGTCCGTTCCAGAACCGCTTGTCTCCGCGCGCGCGAAGCAGCCCCGCCGCGTCGAGGCGCGCGACTGCGTTGCCGTACGCCGCGCCGAAGATCTCCTCGTCGGCGTCGCGTAAGGGCAGCTCGAACGCGGCGGCACCGAGGTGCGGGTCGAGGATGTTCGGGTTCGCGTGATCGATGACGGCCGACTCGTGCGCGCGGCCGAAGATCTCCGAAGGATGCGACACGATGTATTGATCCAGTGGGTCGTCTTGGGCGATGAGCACGACGAGCGATCGTTGTTGCGCGCGTCCGGCGCGGCCCGCCTGCTGCCACGTGCCGGCGACGGTGCCCGGATACCCGGCGATGATGCACGCGTCCAGCCCGCCTATGTCGATCCCGAGCTCCAGCGCGCTCGTCGCCGCGACCCCGAGCAACCGTCCGTCGGCGAGGTCGCGCTCCAGCGCGCGCCGCTCCTCGGGCAGGTAGCCGGCGCGGTACGCGGCGATCCGGCCGGCGAGGTCCCCGCGTTCGTCGGCGAGCAGGTCGCGTGCGTGCTGGGCGATGAGCTCGGCGCTCTTGCGTGACCGCGTGAACGCGATCGTTCGCACGTTCTCGCGCGCAAGCCCCGCGAGCAACCCGGCCGCTTGCGAACCGGCGCTGTAGCGGACCTCTGCGAGGGTTCCGTCGGAAAGCTCGACGAACGGCGGGTTCCAGAACGCGAAGAGCTTCTCCTCGTGCGGGGAGCCGTCGGCGGTGATCTCGTCGAACGGAACTCCCGTCAGCCCCTGGGCCAGTCGGCCGGGGTTGCCGATGGTCGCGCTCGCGGTGACGAACTGCGGGGTCGAGCCGTAATGCGCTGCGACGCGCCGCATACGGCGAAGGACATTCGCGACGTGGGAGCCGAAGACGCCTCGGAGGGTGTGCATCTCGTCGACCACGACGAGGGAAAGGTTCTTGAAGAACAGCGCCCAGCGGTCGTGCGTCGGCAGGATCCCGACGTGGAGCATGTCGGGGTTGGTCACGATGACGTTGGCTGTGCGGCGCGCCCACGCGCGCTCGGCCGTCGGCGTGTCGCCGTCGTAGACGGTCGCGCGCGCGGCAGGGAACGCGAAAGCCCGGAGCTGGCGCAGCTGGTCTTGGGCGAGCGCCTTCGTTGGGAACAGGTACAGCGCCGTCGCGCGCGCCTCGTCGAGCAGCCGCTCGAACGTCCTTAGCTGGTAGACGAGGCTCTTGCCGCTCGCGGTTCCCGTTGCGATCGCAACGTTGCGCCCTGCGCGCGCCGCGCGCAAACCCTCCGCTTGGTGCGACCACAGTCGATCGATGCCGGCACGGCGGAGTCGCACCGACAGCTCGGGCGAGAGATCGAGGGGGCCAGCGTCGGGCGCCTCGCGCGCGGGGATGTGCTCGAGATGTACGAGACATCCTTCGTGGTCGCCTTCGGCGAGGCCGGCGAGAACGCGATCGGGGTCCACCCCGCGATGCTAACGTGCGCCCCCGACACCGGCCCCGATAACGACTGAGCGCGCGCAGGCCTTTGGTAGGGTTGCCCCTCGTGCCGGACGAACGGGCGCCCGACGAACTGGCTCACCCGCGAAAGCAGTGGGCTTTCATGGCAGGTGCCGCGCTGCTGACGCTGCCTTCGGCGCTCATGCGCTTCCACGTCTTCGGCACCGTTCACGAAGCGCCACCGCTCGAGACGCTGCTGTTCGGCATCGCGATCCTCGGCGCCGCCTTCTTGGTGTCGTGGGCGGCCGAAGTGGCCCAGTTGGATATCTCGAAAGGCCTCGCGATCGCGTTCCTCGCGCTGATCGCGGTTCTTCCCGAATACGCCGTCGACCTCGTCTTCTCCTGGAAGGCCGGCGTCGAGGACCGGACCGGCGTCGCCATGTGCCAAGGAACACACTGCCGAGGACTCGCCGTCGCGAACATGACCGGAGCGAACCGGCTGCTGATCGGCGTCGGCTGGGCCGCCGTCGTCCTTCTTTGGTACTACCGATCGAAGCAGAAGGGCGTGACGCTGCCTGGATCGCGGCGCACCGATCTCGGCTTCCTCTTCATCGCGACGCTGTGGGCGATGAAGCTCGTGATCCTGAAGCACATCGACCTGTTCGACACCGCCGTTTTCGGCGCGATGTTCGTCGTGTACATCCTCCACGCCGCCCGTGAGGAGCACGAAGAGCCGGAGCTGGTCGGCCCGCCCCTCGCGTTGGCGGCTCTTCCTACCCGCTTGAGGCGGATCGTCACCGCGCTGCTGTTCTTGTTCGCGGCCACGATGATCCTCGCCAGCGCAGAGCCGTTCGCTTCCGGTCTCGTCTCGTGTCGTCGAAGGTCAACCAGTGGACGTTGCTCGTCGGCACGGTTCCGCTGGTGTATGCGATCGCGCATCGCTCGGCCGGGCCGATGCAGCTGGACGCGCAGCAGGTCGAAGAGATCCTGCTGACGGCCGCCCAATCGCTGTTCGCGGTCTCGGTCTTGGCGAACTTGACGCTGTCGCGCGCGGAGGCAGGAGGGCTACTCGTCTTGTTCCTTGCGCAATTCGGGTTCGAGAATAGGACGATCAAGTACGGGTTCGCGTTCGCCTACCTCGCGTTGTTCGTCGCCCTCGTGGTGAAGGAGCGGGAGAACCGCGAGGGTCTTTTCCACGCGATCCGTCACACGTTCATGAAGCCGGGCGGGTCGCACCAGCGCGCTCGCTCCGGCTAACCGCCGAGCTGCCCGTCGCTGCAGATGTCGACGAACTGATTCCGAGCAGCCTGTGGCACGGTCACGATGCTGGCTCCGCCGGCCTGTCCGAGCCCGCCTTTCATGACCGCGTTCGTTACGTTAGAGGGCTTGATCTTCAGCACGAACAGACCGAGCTTGAAGGCTTCGGTGACGGGGATGTCGAGCCGCAGGTTCCGGTACATCGCTCCCATCGCACGCAGGAGCGTCCCCGGGTCCTTGCGCGAGTTCGTCTGCTGCTGAGCGAGCGCGGCGACGATCAGCTTGCCCTGGGCGAGCGAGCGGTCGAAGTCGCCGGCGGGGCGGGTGTGGCGGTCGCGTGCGAAAGCGAGGGCTTGCCCGCCGGTCATGTGGTACGTGGCTCCCTGCCTGAAGTTGTAGTGCGAGTAGTGGTCCGGCGCAGTGTTCTCGGTGATCTTCATCGTGATTCCGCCGAAGTCGTTCACGATCTTCTGGAAACCCTGGAACGACGTCAGGGTGTAGTAGTCGAAGTGGCAGCCGGTGAGCTGCTCGACCGTCTGGATCGTGAGCTGGGGACCGCCGAAGAACTCGGCGGAGTTGATCTTGTTCTGGCCGTGCCCCGGGATGTTGACGTACGAGTCTCGGGGGATCCCCAGGATGGAGGCGTGCAGCGTGCCCGGCACGATGGCGACGATGTGGATCGAGTCGGTCCGGGCCGTGATCGGGTTCCCCGAGCGAGCGTCGCCGCCGAGCATGAGGATGAAGATCGGGCGGGTAAAGCTCGGCGCGAACTCGCCGGCGTGCGCGCGCGCGATGACCGTCTTCTGGGTTTGGCCCGACGCGCTCTGGAACGAGCCGACCGTCGTCCAGAGCAGCGCCCCGATCAGGCCCGCGATCGGGAACAGCAAGAGCTTGCGGCGCGAGCTCATGACGCCGATGCGCTCGGTGATGGGACGACCGAACGTTGGGATTGCTTCGCCGAGTAATAGGACACGACCCACCCCTGCCCCGTCTTTTGGAAGTCGTACGTGACGCTTTGGTTGATCCTGAGCGGATACGCGTTGGAGTTCTTCATCGTCGCATCGGCGACGAATCTCACCGCGGCGATCGCGTAGGTCGGCTTGCCGTTGCTGAAGTAGACCGTGACGATCGCGGTCTGCGTCGTCGGATCGACGTGTTTCACTTCGCTTCGAGCGTCCCCGATCGTCAGCGTGTTCAAGTCTTGGCCGAACTTCGCGCGCGCTGTGGACGTGAAGTTCTTCGCGATATCGGGGAACGTGCCGCTACCGAACCTGTCGGTGTCGACGAAGGCCTGCTCGTACCAGTCGTTCAGCATCGAAACGATCTTGCCGGCCTCGGCGTTGACCGCGCTTTTCGCCGGAAGGGTCTTCCCGTCGCTCGCGCCTTTGACGGCCGCGACGAACTTCACCTGTGCGACCCCGGGCGGCGGCGTGTTGCTCTTCTTCTTCCCGCCGGCCAGGTTGGCGATCAGCGCAGCCACGACGACGATGAGGACCACTCCGATCCCGGTCCGAAGGAGTCTTTGCTGGCGCGTCTTCCGCCGTGAGAACGTGGGTTGCCGCATGGACGCGGAGAGGGTACTAACAGCGCTAACCCTGCGCAACGACCTCGAGATTGTCCCTCCGGGCGGCGTTCCATGCGCTTTGCAGGCCTAGAGGGGTCAAGATAGCATCCCGTGCGCGCGGCACCCCCTTATGTCAACGGCGTCCCAACAGGAGGTTCGATGAGCGGCATTCTTGCGGCCGAGGGCGGGAAGATCCCCGTCCCGTTCCGCACGCTGGAGACCAACGCGCTGTGGATCATCCTCGGTATCTCGCTCGTGGCCCTCGTCGTGGCGTACTTCCTGGTCAAGCAAGTGATGAGCGCTCCTCAAGGAACGCCGAAGATGATCGAGATCGCAAAGGCGATCCAAGAAGGTAGCGCTGCGTATCTCCGGCGGCAGTTCATGACGGTCGGCGCCTTCGTCGTCGCGCTCGGCGTCCTGTTGTTCTTCATCCTCCCCGCGCCGCTTGCCTGCATCCAGGGCGTCGGTACCGCGGCCAAGCTGATCCCTCTAAATGCCGCCGGGCAATGCGTCGGCGGCACCGTGTTGCATCCGGCCTGGGTGATCCGTCTGGGCCGATCGCTGGCCTTCGTGCTCGGTGCAGGATTCAGCGCCCTCACGGGTTTCGCAGGCATGTCTCTCGCCGTGCGCGCGAACGTACGCGTTGCGAACGCAGCGCGCGAGTCGGGTCTCCGGCGCGCGCTTACGATCGCGTTCCGCGCGGGTGGGGTCGCCGGGATGTTCACCGTCGGCCTCGGGCTGCTCGGGGCCGTGGTGATCTTGCTGCTCTTCAAGGAAGACGCGCCCGACGTGCTCGTCGGATTCGGATTCGGCGGCGCTTTGCTGGCGATGTTCATGCGCGTCGGAGGCGGGATCTTCACCAAGGCGGCGGACGTCGGTGCCGACCTTGTCGGAAAGGTCGAGCAAGACATCCCCGAAGACGACCCTCGCAACGCCGCGACGATCGCCGACAACGTCGGCGACAACGTCGGCGACTGTGCCGGTATGGCTGCCGACCTATTTGAGTCCTACGAAGTCACCCTCGTGGCGGCGATCATTCTGGGCGCGGCTGCATTCATCGCCAAGGGGCCGGCAGCCGCGATCATCGGCGTCACGTTCCCGCTCTTCGTGCGCGCGATCGGCGTCGTGACGTCGATCGTGGGCATCTACATGGTCGCTCCTCGGTCGGAGAACGAGCACGGGATGCGCGCGATCAACCGCGGGTTCTTCGTCTCTGCCGCGCTGTCTGCGGTCGCAGTGCTGGCGGTGGCGCACTGGTACGCGCACAACGTCCGCATGTTCTTCGCGGTCCTCATCGGCCTTGCTCTCTCGGCCGTCATCCAGGTCCTTACGCAGCACTTCACCGACACAACGCGCGCGCCGGTCCAAGAGATCGCGAAAGCCTCCAACACAGGGGCTGCAACGACGATCCTGTCCGGCTTCTCCGTGGGCATGGAGTCGACTGTATGGGCGCTCCTTGCTGTGGCCGCGGCCATCATGGGCGCGTTCCTCCTCGGCCATGGGATCGACGAGAAGCTGTACTACATCGCCCTCAGCGGTATGGGCATGCTGACGACGGTCGGTGTGATCGTGTCTATGGACACGTACGGTCCCATCTCCGATAACGCCCATGGGATTGCCGAGATGTCCGGCGGCCTGGGCGAGCGCGCCGATGAGATCATGGCCGGCCTCGACGCTGTCGGGAACACCACGAAGGCGATCACAAAGGGCATGGCGATCGCCACCGCGGTCATAGCGGCGACGTCGCTGTTCGGCTCGTTCCGCGAGATCGTGATCGGCGAGCTCAGCAAGGCCGGGAAGGCGGTATTGGACTTTCCGATCAGGATCGACCACCCCGACGTTCTCGTCGGCTTGCTGATCGGCGGTGCCGTTTCCTTCTTGTTCGCGTCACTCGCGATCCGAGCCGTCGGCAGGGCGGCAGGTCAGATCGTGCAGGTGGTTCGGAAGCAGTTCCGCATCCCGGGCGTCATGGAAGGAACGGTGAAGCCCGACTACGCGCAAGTCGTCGACATCTGCACGAAGCGATCCCTCCGCGAGCTTGTCACACCCGGGCTCCTTGCGATCCTGACTCCGGTCATCGTCGGCTTCGCGCTGAAAGCGGAAGCGCTCGGAGCCTTCCTCGCCGGTGTGATCCTCACCGGGCAGCTCCTCGCGGTGATGCTCTCGAACGCCGGCGGCGCCTGGGACAACGCGAAGAAGTTCGTGGAGGAAGGGAACTACGGCGGCAAGGGCTCAGAGCAACACAAGGCAACCGTCATCGGCGACACGGTCGGCGACCCCTTCAAGGACACGGCCGGCCCGGCGCTGAACCCGCTCATCAAGGTGATGAACCTCGTATCGCTGCTGACCGTGCCGGTCATCGTGCATCTGCAAAAGAACACGGGGGCGCGCGTCGCGGTCGTCGTCGTCGGCGTGGCGATCCTCGCTGTGTCGATCGCCTACTCGAAGAAGCAGCGGCCTGAAGACGAGATGATCGCCGAGCCCGCGCCCGTTCCGGTCGAGGCCGCGCCTCCGGCCCCTCCGGCCAAGGCGTCGGCGAAGACAACGACCAAGACGAGGTCGACGACGAAGCGTTGATGCGGGTCGCGCGGGGCGTGCGACGGCGGGGAGCGGATGGTCAAGCGGTTCTTCAAGCGGCTGGTGCAGGACGAGTCGGAACGGCGGTCTGAGACGATCCGCATCTGGGCATCTTCCGTACCGGGAACCACCCCGATCGTGAACGCAACGCCGCGAAGCGTCGCGCGCATCGCCGGCGTTGTGGAAGGCCTGCGCGTGCGACCGCGCGAAGGCGTGCCTGCGATCGAAGCGGTTATCGGAGATGGGACCGGTCAGGTGACCGCGGTGTGGCTCGGACGACGTCA
Organism: Actinomycetota bacterium; assembly: GCA_005884515.1. Lineage (GTDB taxonomy): Bacteria > Actinomycetota > AC-67 > AC-67 > AC-67 > AC-67. The sequence continues at coordinate 18,841 of VAWS01000009.1, read as the reverse complement.
GATCTCCGGACTCACGCTGGGCGCGCGCATCGTGGTCGAAGGCAGGCTCAGTGGAGACCCGCTACGGATGCACCTCATGAACCCCGTGACGGAGTTCGCCCCGCAAGATAACCGCTAAGCGTTAGCCGCCGGTGATCGTCCGGCGGAACATGTCCTCGGTTTCCGTCGTCGCGATCGCGAGGACCTCATCGCCGGCGGTGAGCGGCGTCTCGGGCTCGGGGATGATGACGTGCCCGTCGCGGATCACAGCAACGAGGGCGCAGTCGTGGGGCAGCCGGAGGTCGTAGATGTGTTTGCCGACGACCGGCGAGTCTCCGGGCAGCGTGACTTCGACCAGTGCGACGCGGCCGTGCTCCAGCCGGAACAGCTTGACCAGGTCGCCGACGGAGACCGCTTCCTCGATCAGCGCCCCCAGGATGTGCGGCGGGCTCATCGCGACGTCGACGCCCCAGCTCTCGGTGAACAGCCACTGGTTCTTCGGGTGGTTCACACGCGCGATCACGCGCGGAACCGCGAATTCTTGCTTCGCCAGCAGCGAGATCACGAGGTTGTCCTCGTCGTCGCCGGTGGCCGAAACGACGACGTCGGCGCGCGCGGCTTCCGCGCGCTCGAGCACCCAGGGCTCGCAGGCGTCCCCGTGGATCACGGTGGCTCCGGGGATCTGATTCTTGGCGCGCGAAGCCAGCTCGGCTTTCTGCTCGATCACGACGACTTGATGCCTGCGCTCGGTGAGGTCGGAGGCGAGGTAGCTTCCCACGTTGCCCGCGCCCGCGATGACGACCCGCATCAGTGCTGCTCGTCGAGCTTCGCGCGCAGGGAATCGATCTCGTCGCGCGCGACGATGATGTGCGCGACGTCGCCTTCCTGGAAGCAGGCGTCCGGCCCGGGGATCGTCGGCGTCCCCATGCGGTCGACGGCCACCACGAGGGATTTACCGGCCTCGGCCAGCGAGGAGACCATCGCACCCGCCATGTGCGCGCCGATCTCGACGCGGAGTAGGACGATGTCGCCCGATCCGATGGCAAGCTCGGCGTGCTCGATGCCGTGGAACAAGACGTCGTAGATCTCGGCCGAGGCCCATCGCACGGTCGCGACCGTCTTGATCCCGAGCCGCTGGTAGATCTCGGCGCGGCGGGGGTCGTAGATGCGCGCGACGACACGCTCGATGTTGTAGTGCTCCTTCGCAACCCGAGCGGACACGATGTTGGAGTTGTCCCCGTTGGTGACCGCGATGTACGCCCCGGCGTCCCGGATGCCGGCCTGCTCGAGCGTCTCACGATCGAAAACCATCCCGACCAAGGTCTGGCCCTCGAATCCGGGGGGAAGCCGCTCGAACGCGTCCGGCTTCTTGTCGATGATCGAGATCGTGTGCCCGTGACGCGCGAGGTTGACCGTCAGCTGGCTGCCGACGCGGCCGCATCCACCGATGACGACGTGCATGGAGGCAAGACTACAGCCGCGCTTGCGGCCTGCAAATCGGCAAACCCGGCTAGTCCAGGTGGAAGGGGACGCTCGTCACGACGATGCCGGGCTCGAAGATGAGTGCGTACTTGATACCGAGCGCCGTCTGGTTGTGGAGGAACTGGTGCCACCAGCGGTGGACGACGAATTCGGGAACGATGACCGACACGACCGAGTCGGGCGTCGACGCGTGGACCTGGCGCGCGTACTTGACGAGCGGCCGCGTCACTTCGCGGTAGGGAGAGTCGACGGCCTCGAGCGGGACGTCGTCGACGGCGGTCGCCCACTCGTTGACGACGCGCATCGTCTCGTCGTGGTCGACGTTGAACGTGACGGCGCGCAGCTCGGTTGGGCTGAGCGAGCGCGCGTACTCGAGCGCGCGCAGGGTGGCGTTGTGCACGGCCGATACGAGGACGATCGCGATCGTCCTCGTCGGCACGACTGGGCGGCTCGACGTGACATTGTTCTCTTCGGCCAGAACCGGAACGTCGGTGACGACCACTCGGCGCTCGAATAGCAAGCCGGCTTTCAGCAAGAGCGCGCGACGCCGGCGGACGAACTCGCGCCGGCCCTTCGTTTCGTAGACCTCGGGCATGACGACGGTGATGACCTCGTCTTCGGCGACGTTCATGCCGCGGATGTACGTGCGGATCGGGTCTATGAGATCGCGATCGTTCCCAGGGATGATTTCGAGCGGCGTCACCAGGCGGCGCTCTTCCCACGCGGCGGTGACCAGGCGAGCTTCCTCGCCGCTCCCGACGTGGATCGCGCGCACGTCGAGCGGCCGCAGCGAGCGCGCGTAGCCGAGCGCGCGCATCGTAGCTTCGTCGACGTCCTTCACGAGCACGAGCGCGCGCGTGCCGCGGAGCTGGCGCGGCCTTCCTTCCGGCAGACGGAGCTGCGCTGCGACCGAGACGTAGTGGCGGTTGATCGACTTGAACAGCAGAACGATAAGAGGGACGGCGATGATCACGATGTACGCGCCGTGCGTGAACTTGGTGACGGCGACCACAATCAGGACGATGAAGGTCGCGACCGCACCGACGCCGTTCAGGATCGCGTTGCGCCTGTACCCGGGCGGTTTCAAACGGCGCCATCGCCGAACCATCCCCGTTTGCGAGAGCGTGAAGCTGGTGAAGACGCCGAGCACGTACAGCTGGATGAGCTTCGTAACGTTCGCGTCGTAGATGAGGATGAGCACCGTTGCGATCGCCGTCAGGACGAAGATGCCGTTCGAGAAAACGAGCCGGTCACCGCGGTTGATGAACTGGCGCGGCATGAAACGGTCCTTCGCGAGGATCGACGAAAGACGCGGGAAGTCTTGATAGGCGGTGTTGGCCGCGAGAACCAGGACGAGTGCCGTCGCGATCTGGACGAACGCGAAACCGAACCCCCCGTGGAACGTCGCGTCGGCAACCTGTGCGACGATCGATTTCGTGTCGGACGGCCGCGCGTGCGTTGCGTTCGCCAAGTACGTAATGCCGATGAACATCGTGACGGCGATGACGCCCAGGAAGCCGAGAGTCGTCGCCGCGTTATGGGCTTGATCCGACGGTCGCCGTCCTCGGAACGCGGGGACGCCGTTTGCGATCGCTTCGACACCGGTTAATGCCGTCGATCCGGATGCGAACGCGCGCAGGATGAGGAAGAGGCTCAGGCTTTGAAGCTGTTTCGGCGTGACGTGCTCGAGTGCGTGGGCCTGCGGACAGGTGGCGAAGGCGCAGCGAGACACGCCGATGGCCAGCATCACGAGGATCGAGAGCACGAAGGCGTACGTCGGCACGGCGAAGAGGGCGCCCGACTCCTTCGTTCCCCGCAGGTTGGCGATCGCGATCAGTGCGATGAAAACCAGCGACAGGACCACCCGACTGATGTGGACGTGCGAGAGCAAGGACGTAACGGCGAAGGCACCGGCCGCGATGCTCACCGCAACCGTGAGGATGTAGTCGGTGAGCAAGGCCGCCGCCGCTACGAGACCGGGGAGCTCGCCGAGATTTTCGTGCGTCACGATGTACGCGCCGCCGCCGTTCGGATACGCGCGCACCGTCTGCCGGTACGAGATCACCACGATGGCCATCAAGATGCCGACGGCGACGGCTATGCCCATGGACTTGCCGAGGTTCTTCCCGGGATCCATCGCCGTTCCCGCGAGCAGGAGGACGAGCATGATCTCTTCCGTCGCGTACGCGACGGACGACAGCGCATCCGAGGCGAAGATCGGGAGAGCGAGGATCTTCGGCAGCAGTTGGTGGTGGGCTTCCTCGCTCGCCAGCGGGCGACCGAGAAGCAGTCGCTTTACTGCGCCCATACTTCGATCACTGCCGCCGTCCCCATAGCCTCATCATCGCGCGCACAAGCCGCTCCTGCGAATCATCCGGGCGATTATCATCGGCACGTCGGCCGGATCCAAGGCCGGAACCGAAGGAGAGCCGTGCGTGCGCACACCGACTACCTGACGATGAATACCAAGCAGCGGCGCGAGATCGTCCGTATCACCGGCGACGTCGCGCGCGCGGTCGGCGCCAGTGGCGTCCAAGAGGGGCTCTGCCTCGTGTCTGCGATGCATATCACGGCCGGGGTTTATGTGAACGACGACGAGCGCGGGTTCCGCTCCGACCTGATGGCGATGCTCGAGGAGATCGCGCCATTGGGTGCCGACTACGAGCACCACAAGACAGGCGAAGACAACGGAGACGCGCACCTCAAGAACATCCTTGTCGGGCACCAGGTCGTGCTCCCGATAACGAAGGGCGAGCTCGATCTCGGACCCTGGCAGCAGGTCTTCTACGCGGAGTTCGACGGGCAGCGCCGGAAGCGCGTGATCGTCAAAATCATCGGGGAGTAGTGATGGAACGAGACGCTGCGATCGCGCTGGTGCGAGACAAGATCGACAAGGACATCACGTTCAGGCACTTGGTTTCGGTCGAGGGTGTGATGCGCCGCCTTGCACAGCATTTCAACGAAGACGAGCATGCCTGGGGCCTGACCGGCCTCTTCCACGACCTCGATCAAGACGCGACCGCGGGAGACGCCGAGCGGCACGCCTACCTCGCCGCGGAGTGGCTACGCGAGGCCGGGGAGGACGAGGTGGTCGTGAATGGGGTGCTCGCGCACGCACACCAGCAGTTCCAGACGGACCTGATGTCCCGATCGATCGTGGCCGCCGATGCGGTGGCCGGGCTGCTGGTCGCGGCCGCGCTGCCACGGCCGGAGAAGGCCGTGGGGATGAAGGTTTCCTCGGTGAAGAAGAAGCTGAAAGAGAAGTCGTTCGCGCCCGGCGTGAATCGCGACGAGATCCACGCCTGCACCGAGATCGGGCTCGAGCTCGACCAGTTCATCCAGCTGGGGATCGAAGGCTTGCAGCTGGTGGCGCCAGAGATCGGGCTGGCCTGAACGGCTCGGCGCGCGCGCGGCCGTACAGTTCCTGGGTGCGACGGTTCGGTGTTCTTACCGCGTGCTTCACGGCATGCTGCTTCGTAGCGCTTCCCGCCGGAGCAGCGGTCTCGCCGATGGTGATCGTGGGGCCGCCGCCGGTGAAGGTCCTTGTGATCGGGCTACCCGAGACCGAAGCGCGGCGCTTCCTCCCGGCCCACCCGGCCGCCCTCGGTCTCGGCGTCTTCCCTGACTCGCGAGCTTCGACCGACTTCCTCGACCAGGTCGGGTTCGCCGCACCGCTCGGTCTCACGGGGACGCCAGGGCCGCTCGGCGGCGCTCCCGGCAAGCTCCTGGATTCCCTGCTGTCGCAAGGGGTCGTCGTGCGGACGAGGGTCGCGCCGGATGCGAGAGGAACGCCGGCGACGCACCTCGCGAACGCCTTGAACCCGCCGTTCAAGCAGTACGCGGCGACCGCGCCGCGCGTCGACGTCGAGATCGTCGCGCGCGCATACGAGGCGGAACAGCTTCTCGCGGAAGGGCCCGCCGCGACGATCGTCGTCGGCATCGGCGCGCGCACCCCGCTTCTGATCGGCGTCTTCGGCAGGCCCGGGCTGCTCGACCACGGCGTCGCCGAGCGGCCGGGCGTCGTCACCCCGTACGACCTTGCGGCGACCATCTCGCGCGCGGCCGGCGTTGCACCGGTTCCCGGTGGGCGCGCGCTGCAGGTCCTCCCATCGAGCGACCCCTTGCGCCAGATCGACGCGTTGCGCGCGCGCTTCCTGCGCGATCAAGGCTTCGGTCTGGGGCTGACCGGCGTGACGGCCGGCCTGGCGATGTTCGGGGCCGTCTTCGCGGTCTTGTTCGCCGTCCTAAAGCGGTATCGGATCGCCGCCGTGCTCGCGCGCGCGGCCGCGATGGTTCCCGCCGGCTACGTCGGCGCGCTTTTCATCCCGAGCGGCCGGTGGTACGTGCGCGCGACGGTGCTCGTCGCTGCATTCGTGATCGGCCTGCTGTGGCCGGCGCGCTCGTCCAAACGGTTCTGCGGCATCGTCATCCTTTCCACCGCCGTTGCTATCGGCGTCCTGACGATCGTCGCGTCGAAGCATCCCGGCGGAGAGCCCGCGCTTTCCCTCTGGGGAGACCCGCTCAATTCGTGGCGCTTCTTCGGTATCCGGAACCACCTCGCGGCGTTCCTCGCCGGCGGCTTCGTGCTCGGCTCGGCGCTGCTCGAGGCGCCGCTGTGGCTCATGGTGCCCGGCGCCGCGGCTGCCGGCATCGTCGTCGGCGCGCCGACGCTCGGCGCTCAGTTCATCGGTGTCTTAACGCTCGCCTTCGGCGCGGCGCTGTTGGTGCTCGGCACGATCCAGAAGGGCGCGCGCATCTGGCACGTTCCCGTCGCGATCGTCGTCGCGGTGGGCGCGGCGGCCGGCGCGCTCTTCGCGGATGCTGGGCGCGTGTACTCGCACGGTGGCCGCGCCGTCGAGTCGATCAGCAAAGGCGGCTGGAAAACCGCGTGGGAGTTCTTCCGTCTTCGCGCGCGCCTCAACTACGGGGAAATCTCGAGCCTCGGCCCAAAGGGCTTCATCACCTTCGTGCTCGTCGCGCTCGCGCTCGCGTGGCTCTTCGTCTGGGGTCTTCGTTCGAGCAGCCTCTCCCCGATCCTGCGTGCCGGCGTCGCCGGGGTGGCAGCGGCCGGCATGGCCGCGCTCGTCGTTGAAGACTCGGGGTTCCTTACAGCGGGGATCTACTTGTTGTATCCGGCCCTCGGTTTCGCGACCGGCTACGCGGATCGCGCGCTACTCGGCGCCAATCTGAGCGGCACGCCTTCGCCGCAGGAACCACCACACGATGCCGGCGACCAAGATCACGGCAACCACGGCGCTCGCCAGCGTGAATGAATGGACCACCTTCTTGTAGCTGCTGCCGAGCGCCCACCCGGCGCCGAGCAACGCGAAAGCCCACGGTAATGATCCAGCAAAGCTATAGATCGCGAAGCGGACCGGCTCCATCTCGGCGATGCCGGCCGGGATCGAGATAAGCGTGCGCGCGAGCGGGATCATCCGGCAGACGAACACCGCGGCGGGACCTCGTCTCTCGAACCACACCTCCGAACGGTGGAGGTGCTCTTCGGTGAGAAAGACGCGACGACCCCAACGGAGCACGACCGCGCGCCCGACCTTGCGGCTGATCGCGTAGGCGATTAACGAGCCCGTCAGCGCGCCGGCAGCTGCGATGAACCCGGCGGGAACGATCGAGATCTTGTGCTGCCAGATCAGGTATCCGCCGTACAGAAGCGGTAACTCGGATGGGATCGGCAGCCCGATAGTGTCGATGAGCAACAGCAGGTAGAGGCCGACGTAGAAGTGGTCTCGGAAGCTCTCAGAGCGACCCTCCGGCCTTCTCGTTCTTCTCAAGCGCCGGTACTTCCGTCGCATGTGGGCGGTCACGACCGTGTCGAGCCTTGGAGACTGGCTCGGCGTCTTCGCCCTCGTCCGCTACGTCAGCTTGCCGGGCGGGGTCGGGAGCGGCAATGCCGCATTCGCGGTCGGCGGCGTGCTGTTGTTCCGAGTCGTTCCGGGTCTCTTCTTCGGGCCGTTTGCAGGAGTCCTCGCGGACCGGTTCGACCGCAGGCGCCTGATGGTATCGGCAGACATTGCGCGCGCAGTCCTTATCGCGACGATCCCATGGGTGCACAGCCTCTTGGCGCTCTACCTCGTTTCGGCCTCCATGGAGGTGCTCGGTCAGCTGTGGATGCCATCGAAAGACGCAACGATCCCGAATCTCGTGGAGCGCGACCAGCTGATGATGGCGAACCAGCTGTCTCAGATCTCAACGTACGCGTCGTTCCCGTTCGCGGGTGCGCTTGTGGCTTTGTTAGTGATCCCAGCGCACTTCCTCGAGGGCGTCTTTCCTTCACTGAAGGGATCGGGTTCGGTCAACCTCGCGTTCTTCTTCGATGCAGCGACGTTCTTGTTCTCAGCATCGCGCGTCGCCACGTTCCCGAGGAAGCTTATGCAAGCCAAGCGTGCACGTCTTCCTGGTGCGCGCTGGAATCCTCTCACCGACCTGTTGGAGGGACTGCGGTTCATCCGTAAGCAACCGATGGTACGGACGCTGGTCATCGGAGCATGGACCGCGTTCTCGGGGGGAAGCGCGATCATCTCGCTGGGACCGATCTTCGCGGGCAAGCTCGTGCGGACGTCGCAAGGCGCGACGGCAGCTTGGGGGACGTTGATCGTCGCCGTTGGACTCGGCTTGGTCAGCGGGATGACGACTGCCGGCTGGCTTTCGCGGCGGTTCGATCGAGAGAAGATCTTTCCGATCGGGTTGATGGTGGGAGGGGTATCGGCGGTTGGCGTTTCGTTGATGACCTCGATCCAGGCGGCAATACCATTCACGTTCCTTGCGGGATTTGGTGCAGGGACGGCGTGGGTAACCACATACACCTTGTTGGGAGAGAAGACAGAGGATCGTCTCCGCGGGCGAACGTTCGCCGCCCTCCAGACGGGCATCCAGCTTTCTCTGTTCATCGGCCTCGCCGGTTGGCCGTTGCTCGCCGGCGCCATCGGGAACCACACTTTGTCGACGTCGCACTACGTCATCGATTTCTCCGGCACGCGCATCGCGATGTTCAGCGGAGGCGCATTCCTCTTCCTATCCGGCATCCGGGCGGCCCGCAGGTGAAGCTCCTGTACGACTGGCTGACCAAGGAACAAGGAAAGGATGTCGTCGTTACGCGCGAGCCCGGCGGGGCGCCCATCGCTGAGCGCATCCGCCACATCCTCCTCGATCCACAGAACAAAGGCATGGATCCGAAGACGGAGGCATTGCTCTACGCGGCAGGGCGCGCCCAGCACGTTTCCGACACCGTCCGGCCGGCGTTGGAACGCGATGCGGTCGTCATATGCGACCGGTACATTGACTCTTCACTCGCGTACCAAGGCTTGGCGCGCGGGCTCGGAGAGGACGACGTGCTGCACTTGAACGAGTGGGCGACCGACGAGCTGCTCCCGGATCTCGTGATCCTGCTGCACCTGGAAGCGGAGCGGGGGCTCGAGCGCCTCGAAGGGGACCCAGACCGCATGGAATCGGAAGACGTCTCGTTCCACCGCAAGGTGGGCGAGGCGTACGTGCACCTCGCGCGCGAATATCCGAGCCGGTTCGCGGTCGTCGATGCCTCGGGTACCAAGGAGCAGGTTCACACGCAGGTGCGTGCTGCGGTGTTGCCGTTCCTCGCGCCGGATCGCGTGGAGACGTGAGCGCGCGCACCGGGAACGATCCGGCGATGTGGTCGCGCCTGGTCGGGCAAGAGACCGCCGTGCGGATCCTCCGCGACGCCGTCGCGAGCGGCGCGCCTGGTCACGCGTACCTGTTCGTCGGCCCACAAGGTGTGGGCCGCGAACTGGCTGCGATGGCGCTCGCGGCGTCGCTCAACTGCCCCGACGGCGGCTGCGGCGAGTGTGACGTGTGCGCGCGCGTCCTGCGACGCTCGCACCCCGACGTGTACACGATCGCGCCCGAGGGTGCGCAGATCCTCGTCGACCAGGTTCGCGCCGTCCGCGAGAACGCGTATCTCTCCCCATACGAAGGCCGCGTCAAGGTGTTCCTGTTCGAAGACGCGCACCGCTTGAACCCGGCAGCGTCGAACGCATTGCTCAAGGTGCTCGAAGAGCCGCCCGGCGACGTCGTCTTCATCCTCGTCACCGAATCGCCGGAAGACTTGCTGCCGACGGTCGTGTCGAGGTGCCGGCGCGTGGACTTCTTCCCGCTCGGGCCGGCAGAGATCGAGCGTGTGCTCGTGACGCAGCACGATGCCGACCCGGCGCTCGCGTCCTGGGCCGCGCGCACCGGCGGCGATCTTTCCACCGCCTTGCGCTTCGTGAAGGACCCGGGCGCGCCCGACCGGCGGCGCGCGCACCTCGACATCCCCGGCCGCCTCGTGCGGAACGGCCCGTCGGAGTCGGTGCGGATCGCTGCGGAGCTTGCAGGGGAAGCCGCGGCTGCTGTGTCCGCGCTGACCAAGCGGCAAAAGGACGAGCTTGCCCGTCACCTCGAGGCGTTCGGAGATGCACGCGCGACGGGCGCCGCGCGCAAGCGCGTGGAGGACCGGCACAAGCGTGAGGCGCGGCGGGTCGAGACCGAGGTCTACGACTCCGCACTGCGCGACGTAGCCTCGTTCTATCGAGACGTGCTGCTGGCCGGCGCCGGTGTGCCCGACGATGCATTGGTCAACACGGAGATGGCAGAGCGCCTCCGCCGCGCGGCGGCGGTCGCCGACCCAGCGTGGCTCGTCGGCGCGCTTGAACGGATCGAAGACACGAGGCGAGCTCTCGCGCGCAATGTGCAGGCCGTCCTGGCGCTCGAAGCGATCTTCATGGAACTCGGCACGCCTCGCGCGCGCGCGGGAGCCCGGTAGGAGGACAACGGCTCCGCAGCGTCGAACGCTCCGCCATGACGAAGAGCGTGTCCCTCGGCCAGGCCGCGCGCGCGCGCGCTCTGACGCAGATGCCCATCCTCGAGGGCTGCCCGCCGGCAGAGGTCGAGCAGATCGCTTCGCGGGCGCACGTCCTGCTCTTCGAGAACGGCGAAGTCATCGTTCCGGAAGGCGAAGAAGGCCTCGGCTTCTACTTCATCACCGACGGTCGCGTACGCGTGCTCCGCGCCGGCCGTGAGATCGCGGAGCTCGGTGCGGGTGACTTCTTCGGCGAAGTGTCGCTGCTTGAGGGAACGGTCCGCAATGCGACCGTCGTGGCCGACGGCACGGTCGTGTGCATCGGGATACTGCGATCGTTCTTCCGGCCGCTTCTGGCGCGCAATCCGCGACTTGCTCTGCGCATCCTGGACATGGAGATCCAGCGTTTCGCGGAGGATGAGGACGCCGATCGAGCGGGCTGAAGGCTGAGGGTGCCCTGGTAAACTTCCGGCTTTGTCGCCGGAGTAGCTCAGTGGCAGAGCTTTCGATTCGTAATCGAAGGGTCGGGGGTTCGAATCCCCCCTCCGGCTCCGCTCTTCAGTTTCTAGACGGCGTCTCGCAGCGCCTTCGCCAGCACCCGCTGGGCGACGCCGCGGCGGAACATGTCTTGCCGCTCTTTCTCGGTCACGCCGCCCCAGACGCCGTAGCGTTCACGGTTGGCGAGCGAGAAGACCAAGCAAGATTCACGGACGTTACAGGCCGCGCAGATCTCCTTCGCACGCCATGCGTCCTCTTCCGAGATAGGGAAGAACACCTCGGGCTCGACGCCTCGACACAGGCCGCGGGCCTGCCAGTCGAACCGTTCGTCGTCCATTTGTGAACCTCCTCACAATCGCTTGCAGAAGTTTAACACCCCGATGCAAGAGTTACACCCCGGGGAACAGATTCCTTCGAGAGAAGTGTGAAATTCTTCGGGAAAAAACGCCTGTTTCAATCGCACAAGCAGGTATTTGTGTCGCGCGGGAGCACTGTTGTCCCTGTGCTACGATTCGCCATCATGGGACGGATTCGTGCGTTGATTCGCGCCTCGATCGCTGCGGCGGGCCTCGTTCTCGTCCTCACAACGCCGGCATTCGCGCAGGTCACTCCTTCCCCGCCGGCAAAAGGTGGGTACTGCGCGCCGTGGCACCACTGCCTCGCATACCTGACGCTGGGCGTGGTTGCGCTGTACTTGCTGCTGACGGCCGCCATGTACGCGTGGCAGCGCCGGGGCTTCAACAAGGTCGAGCACCGTCAAGGGAACCCAGAGGGCGTTCCGACGAAGGAAGAGTGAACCACTTCCCGCCACAGGCCGAGCAGTGAGCACGACCCCCGAACTCGTCGACTGGTCTCTCGCGGTTCGTGTGGCCTCATCGGTCGCCGGCAGAGGCCCCGACACGTCGCCCGGCGTGCGCGCTGAGGTCCGGAAAGACTTCAGGGAGTTCACGCACAGATCCGACGAACTCGTGCGCGAGTTCACGGGTCTCGTTCCCCCCACCCCCGCCCCCGATCCGATCGTTCTCGATCGCGGCGGTTGGGTGCGGGCAAACATCGAAAGCTTCCAGGGCTTGATCCGGCCGCTCGCCGAGAAGCTCTCGGGTTCGATCAGCATCCGCGGGCCGATGCGCCGCATCACGGCCGGCGCGCTCGGCGTCCAGATCGGCGTGCTCCTCGGCTACCTGTCGCAGAAGGTGCTCGGGCAATACGACCTCGTTCTCGCGACCGAAGGGGGCGGACGCGTCTACTTCGTCGGGCCCAACGTGATCGACGTCGAGCGACGTCTGGGCTTTACTCCGCGTGACTTCCGCCTCTGGATCACGATCCACGAGATCACCCATCGGACGCAGTTCACCGGGGTGCCGTGGTTGCGCGACCGCGTTCGAGCGCTCATCGAGAAGGCGATCGGCGGCATGGAGCTCGACCCTGCGAACGTGCGCAGGATCTTCGAGCGCGGGAAAGACCTCTTGGTGAAAGGTCCGAGCGCGTGGCGATCGGCCTCACTGATGTCGATATTGATGTCCGACGAGCAGCGCGCGCTCATCGATGAGATGCAGGCGCTCATGTGCGTCGTGGAAGGGCACGGCACATTCGTGATGAACAGGCTCGGCGCACAGTTGATCCCGACCTTCGAGACGATGCGCGACGCGATCGAAGGGCGCCGCGGCGGCGGCAGCGGGCCGGAGCGGACGCTTCAGCGCGCGATCGGCATGGAGATGAAGTACGACCAGTACGCAGTCGGCGAGCGCTTCATGAACGCCGTCGCCGAGCGCGCCGGTCTCGACGCGATCAACAAGGTCTGGGAGAGCGAAGCGATCATGCCCTCGCTCGAAGAGATGCGCGCGCCGGAGGCGTGGCTCTCCCGCGTTGGAGTATGAGCCAGGAGCCGCGCGCGGTCCGCGACCTCGTCGCGACCGTCCGGCGCACGATCCAAGAGCGAGGCCTCTTCAAAGGCGGCGAGCGGGCGCTGCTCGCCGTTTCCGGCGGACCCGATTCGCTGGCGATGCTGCACGTCTTCGCGCGCCTCGCGCCGCAGTACGACCTCGACCTCCACGTGGCACACTTCGACCACCGCTTGCGCGAGGGCTCCGGCGCGGATGCGGCGTTCGTCGCGAGACAGGCGGCCGCGCTCGGCCTGCCGGCCACCGTACGCGCTGCCGAGGAGACGGCGCCGGTCCCGGGCCGCTCGCCCGAAGAAACGGCGCGCGACCGCCGTCAATCCTTCCTGCAGGAAGTGGCGGAAGGGATCGGGGCGGTTCGGATCGCGACCGCGCACACGATGGACGACCAGACCGAGACGATCCTGATGCGGATGCTGTTCGGGACCGGCCCGCGGGGGCTCGGAGGAATCACCCCGCTCCGATGGTGGTACGTCCGTCCCCTGATCGACGCCCGACGCGAGCAAACGGTTGCCTTCTGCCGCGCGCTTCGGCTCCGGCCGCGCATCGATCCCACGAACGACGACCCCGCGTTCCGGCGGGTGGCAGCAGGCTCCCCGTCGAAGCGATCCGGCGGCTTCCGGTTCCGATCCAACGTCGCGCGATCCGCTACCTATTCAGCGTCGAAGGGTATGAAGCGGGCGCCGCGCAGACCGAGGCTGTGCGTCGCCTCGTCGTCTCGGACAAGACATCGGGGAGCGTCGATCTTGCCGGACCTTTGAGTGCGCGCCTCGAATATGGTTTCTTAGTCGTGAGCCGCGCGCCTTCCCCCGCCGGCTCGGCCACGCCCGTCGAGTTGGCGGTCCCCGGAGAGACAGACCTCCCCCCCTGGGGCGCGCGCGCGCGGACGTGGATCAGCGCCGAACATCCGGCGAGCTTGCCGGACGGGATAAGGGAATGCGTGGTGGACGCGGACCGAGTGGCCTTTCCCCTCCGCGTGCGGCGATGGCGGTCGGGCGACCGTTTCCGGCCGCTCGGGATGAGTCGCCAGAAGAAGGTCGGCGACTTCTTCACGGACCAGAAGGTGTCGAGAACACTGCGAGGTGAGGTTCCGATGGTCGTCGACGGCGATGGCTCGATCTGCTGGGTCGTGGGCCACCGTATCGACGACCGCGTGAAAGTCTCAGCCCGCACGACGAGGTTCCTCTGGATCGAGTTCGAGGGGGAGTAGTTGTGACCGAGCTCAACCCTGACATCGAGCAAGTGATCCTCACCGAAGACGACATCCAGTCGAAGGTCGCCCTCATGGGCAAGCAGATCTCGGAGGACTATCGAGATGCCGACCTGCTGCTCGTGGGCGTCCTGAAAGGCGCGTTCGTGATGATGGCCGACATCGCGCGCGCCATCAGCATCCCTGCGGAGTTCGACTTCATGGCGGTCTCGAGCTACGGGTCTTCCACCCGCACGAGCGGGATCGTGCGGATCCTGAAGGACCTCGACCTCGACCTGCACGACCGGAACGTCCTCATCATCGAAGACATCGTCGACTCGGGTCTGACGCTCTCCTACTTGCTCAAGAACCTGAAGGGCCGCAAGCCGAGGAGCCTCGAGATCTGCGCCCTGATGACAAAGCCCGAGGTCCAAGAGGTCACGCTGGACATCCGTTACCACGGGTTCGCGATCCCGCCGACCTTCGTCGTGGGGTACGGCCTGGACTACCACCAGCGCTACCGGAATCTTCCCTACGTCGGTACACTCAAGCCCCACGTCTACGAGGACTAGCGGAGGCAGCTTGGCACGGACGTTCCGCGCGACCCTGTCGCTTTCCATGCAGGGAAAGACCGCGTACGGCAAGGTGCCCATCGACGAGACCGTGGTGGAAGAGCTCGGCCTGCGTCCCGGTGAGACCCTCCGGGCCAGCATGCGGGGCACGCAGTTCACAGGAAAGGTCCATGGGTCGATGAAGTCTCCGGGGTTGCTGGTGCCGATCGACGTGGTCCGCTCCCTCGGTCTGAGAGAAGGCCAGGGCGTGCGCGTGACGGTCCACGGCAGGACCTAGCGTTTCGCCAGGTCACCAACGCCGCGACAACGTCCGCGCCCCCCGCAGCCGCGCCCAGGCAGAGATCGGCGCCGCAGCGCGTTGCAGCGACCGGACGGGTAGAGTCCATGGGGAAGAGGAAGAGACTCAACTAGATGCCACCGCTCGGGAACCGCCGCAACCAGCAACAGAACCAGCGCCCGCAGTCGCCCTTCGGGCGCTTCGCGCGCGGGCCGGTCCTGTACGTCATCGTTCTGCTGGTCTTGGCGTACATCCTGCTGACGACGCTCGCGGGTGCCAAGACCATCAAAGAGCTAACCCTGACCGACTACCTCAACAAGATCGACAGCGGGCAAGTGGCGACGGCGGAGATCTTGAACCGCGACCAGCGCGTGCAAGGGAAGCTGAAGGACCAAAGCGACTACCGCGTCGCCTACCCGACGGACTACGCCGACGACATCACCAACCACCTCACCGACGCGAAGGTTCCCGTCAAGGTCAACCCCCAGCAAGGGAACCCGATCCTCAGCACGATCATCAACTTCCTGCCGTTCCTGCTCCTGATCGGCTTCTTCTTCTGGATCATGAACAACTCGCAAGCCGGCGGGAACCGCGTCATGAACTTCGGCAAGACGCGCGCGAAGATGGTCTCGAAGGAAGCGCCGAAGGTGACGTTCAAGGACGTCGCAGGCGTCGATGAAGCGGTTGAGGAGCTCGTCGAGATCAAGGAGTTCCTCGAGACGCCGGCCAAGTTCCAGGCGGTCGGCGCGAAGATCCCGAAAGGCGTGCTCTTGTACGGGCCGCCGGGGTCGGGCAAGACGCTGCTCGCGCGCGCGGTCGCCGGCGAAGCCGGGGTGCCGTTCCTCTCGATCTCAGGTTCGGATTTCGTTGAGATGTTCGTCGGTGTTGGAGCCGCGCGCGTGCGCGACCTCTTCGAGCAAGCGAAGAACAACGCGCCGGCGATCGTCTTCGTCGACGAGATCGACGCGGTCGGCCGCCAGCGCGGCGCCGGTCTCGGCGGTGGCCACGATGAGCGCGAGCAGACCTTGAATCAGCTCCTCGTTGAGATGGACGGCTTCGACGTGCGAAGCGGCGTGATCATGATCGCTGCGACCAACCGGCCGGACATCTTGGACCCGGCCTTGCTTCGCCCCGGCCGGTTCGACAGGCAGATCGTCGTCGACCGTCCCGACTTGAAAGGGCGGCTCGCAATCTTGAACGTGCACGCGCGCGGCAAACCGATCGACGACGGCGTCGAACTCGAGATCCTCGCGCGGCGTACCCCCGGTTTCACCGGAGCCGACCTCGCGAACGTGATGAACGAAGCGGCGCTGCTGTCCGCGCGCCGCGGGTTGAAGCAGATCACGATGAACGAGATGGAAGAGTCGATCGACCGCGTGATCGCCGGTCCGCAGCGCAAGAGCCGCGTCATCAGTGACAGAGAGAAGAAAGTCATCGCGTACCACGAGGCGGGCCACGCGCTCGTCGGGCACGCGCTGCCGAACGCTGACCCTGTTCACAAGATCTCGATAATCCCGCGCGGGCGCGCGCTCGGGTACACCCTTTCGCTGCCGACGGAGGACCGGTTCCTCGTGACGCGCAGCGAGATGATCGATGAGCTGGCGATGTTCCTCGGCGGCCGCGTCGCTGAAGAGCTCGTCTTCGAAGACCCGACGACCGGCGCACAAGACGACATCGACCGCGCGACGAAGATGGCCCGGCAGATGGTGACCGAGTACGGGATGAGCGCAAAGCTCGGCCCGATGGCGCTCGGGCAGAAGTCGGAGCAGGTTTTCCTCGGCCGCGACTTCGCGTCCCACCCCGACTACTCCGAGAACATCGCGTTCGAGATCGATAAGGAGATCCGCCGGCTGCTCGACGAATCATTCGCGGAAGCGCGCGCGATCCTGGTGCAGTACCGGCCGGTGCTGGACAAGATCGTCGACGCGTTGATCGAACATGAGACGGTCGAGAAAGAGCTGTTGCAGAAGCTGCTCGATCCGGTGAAGAAGCGCCCGCCGCGCGATGCGAACGGCAAATCGGAGCTTTCGATCTCGCCGGCGCCGCGCAAGACGCCGAGCACGCCTCGCAAGAACGCCCGACGCAACGGGCACTGAGCGCCAAAGAACGTTCCTCCGTTGTTGTGGTGGGTGCCGGCGTGTCCGGGCTGACGTGCGGCGTGCGGCTGCTCGAAGAGGGCTACGACGTCCAGATCTGGGCGCGCGACCGCACGCCGAACACGACGTCCGACGTTGCCGCGGCGACGTGGTACCCCCTTCGCGGCGAGAGGGACGCGCGCACGGAGCGGTGGCTACCCGTCTCTCTCGAGCGCTTCACCGCTCTCGCGACGGAGCGAGAGAGCGGCGTCGTGCTGCGAGAGGGGATCGAGCTCTTCCGGCGCCCGACGGACGACACGTGGTGGCGCGACGTGCTGCCCGGGTTCCGCCGCGCGCGCGCGGACGAGCTGCCTTCCGGTTACGTAGATGGCTTCGTTGCCGCGGGCATCCCGGTGATCGAGATGCCGATCTACCTCCGGTGGCTGACGAGGCGCTTCGAGTCTTTGGGAGGCCGATCCGTCGCGATCTCGCTTACCGATCTCGATGAGCCTTTCGACAGAGCCGATGCCATCGTGAACTGCAGCGGCCTTGGGTCGCGCGCGCTCGCCGGCGACGCGTCTATGGTCGCGGTCCGCGGGCAAGTGGTTCGCGTGGAGCAGTTCGGCCTCGACCGATACATCCTCGACGAGCAGTCGACCGACGGGATCGCGTACGTCTACCCGCGCTCGCACGATGTCATCCTCGGCGGCACGCGCGAGCCGGGAAACGAACGTATCGAGCCGGACCCCGAGACCGCGCGCGCGATCATCGCGCGATGCTCCATGCTGGAGCCGCGTGTGGCCGCTGCGCGCATTGTGTCGCACGCGGTCGGGCTGCGGCCGGGACGTCCCGCCGTGAGGCTCGAGGCGGAGCGCCCCGGGCCGGGGAGGCTGCTCGTCCACGACTACGGCCACGGCGGCTCCGGGGTCACGCTGTCTTGGGGCTGCGCGGAGGACGTTGCGGCTCTTATTCGGGCCGACCGGCCCGCCACTGCGGGCTAGACTGCCTCTCAGATGACCTTCGAGCCGAAGCTTGTCGTTTCCGCAGCCGATGTGCTCGGCGAGCACCGCGAGCGCGCGCCGGTCGACCCCGCCGCGATCGCGCGCGGCGTCGAACTGATCCTTCGAGGTATCGGGGAGGACCCCACGCGCCCGGGCCTGGTCGACACGCCGCGGCGCGTCGCCGAGTCGCTTTCCGACCTCGTCGCCGGCTACGGAGTCGACCCGGTTTCGGTGCTCGAGCCGCTCGCCGATGAGCGGGGTACCGGGCTGATTATGATGCGCGCGATCCCGATCGCGTCGCTGTGCGAGCACCACCTGCTTCCGTTCACCGGGACGGCGGCCGTTGCCTACCTCCCCGGAGAAGACGGCCGTATCACGGGCTTGTCGAAGCTCGCGCGGTTGATGGACGTGCTGTCGCGCCGGCTCCAAGTGCAAGAGCGCCTCGTTCGCGAGGCGGCCGATGCGTTGGAAGAAGCCTTGGCGCCGCGCGGCGTGTTCGTTCTGATCGAAGCAGAGCACACCTGCGTCAGCCTTCGCGGCGCGCGTAAGCCGGGGTCGGTCACGGTTACGACCGAAGCGCGCGGCGTCTTCGCCGGCGACGCTGCAGCGCGCGCGGAGTTGGCGGCGCTCGCGCGCGACTGATGGAGCCTCGTCCTCGCCCGAACGATCTGCCGCTCGCGAACGGCACCGTCCTCCGCTTGTCCGACCGAACACACGTCATGGGCATCGTGAACGTGACGCCGGATTCGTTCAGCGACGGCGGACGGTTCCTCGATACTGAAGACGCCCTGAAGCAAGGCATCTCGATGGCGGAAGAGGGCGCCGACATCATCGACATCGGTGGGGAGTCGACGCGCCCGGGTGCGGAGCCGGTCGACGCCGCGCAAGAGATATCGAGAGTGGTTCCGGTGATCTCGGCGCTCCGTGAGCGTCTCGGTACGCCGATCAGCATCGACACGATGAAGTCGGACGTCGCGGCCGCCGCGCTCGACGCAGGGGCCGACATCGTCAACGACGTATCGGCCGGACGCTTCGATCCTCAG
>VAWS01000154.1 GCA_005884515.1 Actinomycetota bacterium | reverse complement strand
CGTGGAGATCGTGCCCGAGCTGCCCCGCAACGCGACGCTCCGGGTCATGAAGCACCTGCTGCGCGCGCGCGGCGTGACGCCGGAGACGTGGGACTTCGAGAAGTTGGGCCTGACGGTCGCGCGCGACGAGCGCCGCTAAGCGCAGGTGTTGTCACGGGAGCATGAAATAAGCGCATTTCATGACAACACCACGATGGCTTAGCTCTTACGCGCGGCAGTAGGCCGCTCTGGTTTCTGCGCGCGCGCGCTCCACACGTAATCCAGGAACCGTTCGACCGCGCGCACGACGTGCGCGCTCCGGATCGACGGGAACACGTCGAATGCGTGTTGCGTGCCGGGCAGCTCGGCGTAGACGACCGGCGAATGAGAGACCGCGCGCAGCCGCTCGACGAAATGGCGTGGTTCGGCGACCGGCACCAACGAGTCGTGCTTGCCGTGGATCACGAAGAACGGCGGCGCATCGGCTCGGACGCGATGGAGCGGGGACGCCTTCACGTAGTCCTCGCGGCTCTCTGAGAGCTTCTTCTTCATCACGATCGGCTCCAGCAAGAACCAGATGCGCCCCTTGACGGCCGGGATACCGGCGTCGTTCGTGAAATCCAGCACCCCGTAGAACGGGACGCACGCGTCTACCGACGTGTCGGCGTCTTCGAAGCCGGGCTGGTACTCGGGGTCGTTCGGCGTCAGCGCCGCGAGCGCCGAGAGGTGCCCTCCTGCCGAGCCGCCGGCGATCGCGATGAAGTTCGGGTCGCCGCCGAACTCTTCGGCGTGCTCGCGAACCCACGCGATCGCCTTCTTCACGTCGATGATGTGGTCGGGGAACACCGCCGGCGGGCTCAGGCGATAGTTCGGCGCGAAGCACACCCACCCGCGCGACGCGAGGTGCAACATCAGCGGCTTCCCTTGGTGGTCCTTGTGCGTCACCGGCACCCACGCGCCGCCGTGCACATAGATCAGGATCGGCGCTCCGGTCGGGTGGGCCTTGTTGCGGTAGACATCGATCAGATTCCGCCGCTTCACCGGCCCATACGAGAGGTTGTGGGTCCGCTCGACGTCGGGGTGCTTCATCCAGAACGGCATGATGAGCTGCCGCCACGGCGTGCGGAGGTCGTAGTCGGTCGTACGCGGCGTGCGGATCTTGGACAGGTAGTCCCGGCCCAACGTCTCGCATAGCGCGTCCTCCGTTACCCGTCGAGCAGCCTCGCCCACCCAGATCAGGTAGCCGAGACCGGCGGCGATCAGGATGTCGAACGCGAGCGCGAGGTGCCCCTCCCAGCCGTCGAAGCCGCCGGTCAGGCCCAACGTCGTTGCAACGACGGCATGAATGACGAGCAGCTGGGGCGCGAGCTCGGACGTGAGCCAGGAGATGAAGAAGCTCGGAACCGAAAGGACCATGCCGGGTACCGGTCGAATCGCATTCAGCACGAAAACCAGGCCGACACAGGAAGCGATCAGGAATGCGTGGGGCATGCGCTCATAGTGCCAACGCGCGCGCCTTGCCGCCAATCACGTAAGGTTTGACGACCGGGAGGGGTCATGGAACGGCTGAGCGCGCTCGACGCAACATTCCTTTATTTCGAAACCTCCGCGCAGCACCAGCACGTGTGCGCGGTGATGGTCGTCGACCCTTCGACGGTGCCCGGCGGATACCACTACGAGAAGATCAAAGAGCACATCGCGAGCCGCCTCCACCTGCTGGCCCCATTCCGCCGCAAGCTCATGATGGTGCCGCTCGGTCTCGACCATCCGGTCTGGGTCGAAACGAACGACTTCGATCTGGACTATCACGTGCGCCGCGTGGGCTTGCCGACGCCGGGAACGGAAGAGCAATTGGCCGAGCTTGCCGCGGACATCGCGAGCAGGCAGCTCGACCGGAGCAAGCCGTTGTGGGAGATGTGGATCGTCGAAGGTCTGGAGAACGGGCACGTCGCGCTGATCGGAAAGATGCACCACTCGACGGTCGACGGCGTGTCGGGCGCGAACATGATGGTGCACCTGCTCGACCTGGAGCCCGGCGGGACGCGGCCGCCCCCTGACGGCGACTGGACACCCGAGCGCGCGCCGACCGAGCTGGAGCTGTTCGCGCGCGGCATCCTGTCCCGGCTGAGCCGTCCGTTGCAGCTTGCCTTAGTAATTCCGAAGACGATCGGGTCGGTGATCGGATTCGCGCGCGCGCGCCGGCGTGTCGACGCCGGGATGCCGACGCCGTTCACCGCGCCACGCACCCCCTTCAACGTGTCGATCACGCCGCATCGAGTCGTTGCGTTCACGCGCACGCCGCTCGAAGACATCAAGGTTGTGAAGCGCGCATTCGGTACGACCGTGAACGACGTGGTGCTCGCGGTGGCCGCCGGTGCGCTGCGCCGTTATCTCGAGCAGCTGAACGAGCTGCCGTCGAAGTCGTTGATGGCGGTGGTGCCGGTGTCGGTGCGCTCGGACGAAGAGAAGGACGTCCCCGGTTCGAACAAGGTGTCGGCCATGTTCACGTCGTTGGCGACGGACATCGATGATCCGATCGAGCGGCTACGCCGTATCCAAGAGGTCAACAAGGGCGCGAAGGAAGAGCACAAGGCGATCGGCGCGGGGATGCTGCAGGACTGGGCGAAGTTCGCGGCACCGACGACGTTCTCCTTGGCCGCGCGCCTTTATTCCGCGCTGAACCTCGCCGAGCGGTTCGCGCCGGTGCACAACCTCGTGATCTCCAATGTGCCGGGCCCGCCGTTCCCGCTGTACTTCGGCGGCGCGAAGCTGGTCGCGATGTACCCGCTGGGGCCGGTGTTCCACGGCGCCGCGCTCAACATGACGGTCGTCAGCTACCAGGACATCGTGTGCTGGGGCATGATCGCCGGTCGCGAATCGATGCCCGGGATCTGGAGCCTCGCGGCCGCGATACCCGAAGCATTGGCCGAGCTTCGCAAGGCGGCCGAAGCGCAGTCGTAATGCCGCTGCCGCCCGAGTTCCACGAGCTGGCGAAGAAGGTCAACAACTGGGGGCGGTGGGGCCCCGAGGACGAGCGCGGCACGCTCAACCTGATCACCGACGAGGTGGTCGCGCGCGCGGCGGCTGGTGTGCGATCCGGCCGGCGCTTCTCTTTGGCCCTGCCCTTGTCGGAGCAAGGCCCGATGATGGGAAACGTGCCGGGTCGTCCTTCGAACCCGAACCGCACGATGCTTTCGCTTCACCTGGCGATGTCGAAGGACCCCGACGCGATCCGGTTCAGCGACGACCAGGTCTCGATGCCGCTGCAAGCCGCGACGCACTGGGATTCGCTCGCGCACGTCTCGTACATGGGGAAGATCTACAACGGGTTCCCCGAGGGTTCCGTCGACGAGAACGGCGCCGCGCGCTGCGGCATCGACAAGGTCGGAGCGTTGGTCTCGCGCGGGGTCCTGCTGGATGTTGCGCGCGCGCGGGGCGTTTCGCGGCTCGAGGCCGGCTACGCGATCACGCCTGGCGATCTCGATGCGGCTACGGAGATGGCCCGGGCCCGGGTCGAGCCGGGCGACATCGTGCTGGTGCGCACGGGCAACATGCAGCTCTTCTTGAGCGGTGAGCGCGCAGCGTACGGCGCTGGGGCGATGCCCGGCTTGGGGACCGAGTGCGCGCTGTGGTTCCACGAGCGCGACGTCGCCGCGGTGGCGACGGACACGCTTGCCTTCGAGGTATGGCCGCTCGAACGGAAGGACGTGCTGTTCCCGGTTCATCT
>VAWS01000008.1 GCA_005884515.1 Actinomycetota bacterium | reverse complement strand
TCAAGCTCAGCAACGCCAAGTCCCTAGACGGTGACTCCGTCGTGTGACATTGACGAACACTCGCCTGCCCGAGAGACTTGTTCCCGGGCCCCTACCGGCTGCCGTTAGAAGGAGGGTCCGAAGATCTTCTTTAGTCGGTCTTGATAGTCCCATGCCGCGTCCAGGATTGCTGTCGGGGAGGCAGTGCTCGGCCTCGGTGAGCATCGCGGTGAAGACGAACCACAACTTCCCAACAAGCGCGCGGGGAACGACGACGGCGTCACGAAAGAGAGTTCCGAATCCGTCAGCCACTTCGAGCAGGTCTAGCATCGCCGTTGAGTTGAGTACCTTGGTCGCTCGCAGTGCGGGAAGCAGCTCCGTCATCGCTGAATCTAGCCGTTCCTCAAGGCCGCTAATCTCGACCATCCGTCTGCCTCCCTGCTCGCCTTGCGTTCCCAATCTGGGCACGCTCTTGTGTCATTTGCGAACACTGGCATGCCGAACGGCCTATCGGATGGCTTCGTGCTGCGGTGGGACTCGCGCCCTCGCCATCTGGCTATTCCGAGCCGATATTCTCCTGATGGTGAAAGCGTCATCGCAGCAGATTCGAAGCCACCCAGTGGCCGGCGTGATCTTTGTCGCTATTGGCTTTGTCGGCCTGGTTCTGCCGTTCGTGCCTAACTTCACACACCAGGGAATCCCTGTTCTGGCCGGTGTCGGCATCGCCGCTGCGGTTTTCGTTGGCCTTTCCCTCGCCATGAAGAAATGGCCCGCGACGAACTGGAAACCTCCGAGAACTGCGGTACAGGTCGTTGTCGCGCTCGCACTCGTCATTCTCGGTCGGGTGCTCGTTCACTCGACCTCGCTTCGATGGACGTCCGTATGGGGCAGCATCGCTGCGGGCATCATGTGGGCGCTGGGTCTTCGTCTAATGCGGTCTCGGCCAACGCCGCCAGATCAAGCGCTCCCATAGAGGCGGCCCGTTCAGGTGTCATTGACGAGCACTGGCATGCCCTGGCGGCCTCTCGCCGTTAGGGAGGGCGAGACACTCAGTTCATCTCTCGTACCAGCCCTCGAGGAAGGCGCGTCCAAGGGTGCCGTTGAAGACCATGTACATCATGTAGGCGGGTGTCGCTCCCCGATCAATCTCGATCTTCTCGGCCTCGAGGGCGAGAACCGCGAAGATGTAGCGGTGCTTTCCAGTGCCCGGCGGCGGCCCCGCGCCAACGTAGCGCAGCGATCTCGCGTCGTTCGGGAGATGAAAGGCGCCCTCCGGGAGCCCCTTGCCGGACTCGTCGCCGGCACCGGTAGGCAACTCCGTGATGTTGCCCGGAATGTTGACTACAGCCCAGTGCCAGAAGCCAAGGACGGTGGGCGCTTCGGGGTCAACCATGGTGACCACGAAGCTCTTTGTCCCTGAGGGGAAGCCACTCCAGGAGAGCTGCGGGGAAACGTCCTGGCCGCCCGCACCGAAGACGCCACTGACCTGAGGCATCGCCAGCTTCTCACCCTCGCGCAGGTCGCTGCTGGTCAGTGAGAACGACTCCGCCGGGGGAAGGTTCGCGTACGGGTCCCAACTCATTGGACTCCTCCTGCTTCCGAGGCGGGAAGTCATCGGCAGCGCCTAGCTTTGCAGCGCAAACCGTGCTGCCAGTCTAGGCGGGGCGACAAATTTCGTTCAATCCGCATGCTCACCCTGTTGGATCGCTACATTCACGATTCTTCCCGCATGGCTACCCAGCCGGTTACTTCGTGTGACATTGACGAACGTTCGCATGCGCGAACGGAGATCCTACCCGTCTCGAGCGCACCGCTACCGATTATGCGCGGTACGTGTGGCGCGATCGAGTGCCGTTGATTCGCGACGCGGTGAGGGTGCACGTCGCACGGGACGGTTTCACCGCTGCAACGAATCGAACATTAAGCGGTTGTTTTGTGGAGCCGCTCGACGCTGATTGCAACGAGCTGTTCGCCTGTGGACGAGCCGTCGAAGCGCTCCGTTGGTGGGACGCCTTCCGCGGCAGTGGTACCGGCGCAGTAGGAACGTTCGCGACAGGCACGGGCTTGGTGTCCGGCGCCGACGGAGTCCCGCCGACACCGGGCGCTCGGTCGACGAAGGAATGCCATCCCTGACGGATCAGCTGCTCGGCAGTCGGAGCCAGCCCGAGGGCCAAACAGACCAGTGTGACGATGATCATCGTGCGCTTCGCTCGCCGCCTTTGATCCGATTTTTTCCGAGCAGCCGGAGGCTGTGGCGCGCGCGGCGTCTCGACAGCGTCCTGACGGACCCCGGCGTCTGTCTTGAGAATCACTTCGTCAATCATCGATCGGGTGTTGGATGAACGCGGTCGGTCCCTTGTGAGCCAGCTCGGTGATGAACGGGACGAACCCTGCGGCGAAGATTCCGAGCAACGCAACCGCCGCCACTGCTCTACGGATGCGATGCGTGTGCAACTGACGGCTCGCCTGCCACCAACGCCGGAGGGCCGGGACTCGAAGGATCGCAAGCGGGATGCTCAACGCCAGCGCCCGCAAGAAGAAGCCGTGGAATCCGAACAGCAAGAGCAGGTGAAGCAAGATCAGTCCCCACACGACGTACGTGAGGCGGTGCAACCATCGCCAGTGCTTGCCGAGCCAGCTCTGCGCGCGCGCGTTGGCGGTGATGACGAGCGGGATCAACAGCAGCGTTGCCAGCGTGCCTGCAGCGAGGAACGTGTGGCCGTACAAACGCGAAAGGAATCCTCCGTGGAACGTATCGTCCGTCGTCGTTGCAGCCAGCGTGAGGTCGGTGATCGCGGTCACTGCCATGCCGATACCGAAATCTCGGCGGAGGATGAGATGCCAGCGCCACCCCGTTACGACATGAAGGGGGGTGATGGTCAGCATCATCACGAACAGGAGGAAGCTCGACGTTCCGAGGACGTCTGCCGTCGATGCCGACAGGTGCGCCACCGCGTCCGGCCGATTCCGGATCGCGGCGACGATCTCCGGTGTCATCAACGCGATCGGGGTGATGATCGCTAGACGCAGCAGCCAGACGAGCAGCCGCTGGCCCAGCGCGCGCGGCGGCGCCCGATAGGTCCCACTTCGCACCGGCTGTGCGACGAGGATCCGCTCAGCCTCGGATACGGCAACTCCTGAGCCGATCCCTTCGATCAATGCGTCCCCTTACCCGTGGATCGAGCCTGGTTCCGTGAAGGCTGCGCGTAAGCGAATCACGCGCTCCATTGGAGGGCAATAGATATCGCTTAGGAATTCGCTGAGAGTCTCCCCAAGGCCTGCGCTGCGCAGACACTCATCGCTTCAAGCTGCTCGACGTAGTGCGCCGCCGAGTCGTGGTGGAACCGGAGGTTGAGCTTCGTTGCACCGGCGGCCGCGTAGCTTTTGACCACCTCTGCCGTTTCGTTCGGTTTTCCGGCCGGATCGAGAGGGGGCTCCGGCGCGAGGACGAGATCGAAGGCTGCGGCGCGCGCGCCGATCTCATCTCGCTTCGTATCGATTATCGGCGTCAGCTTGTCCAGCGTTAGGCCGAACGGCGCCCATCCGGACATGCCCTTGCACCGCATGAGGCTCGACGACAAAACCGTCGAAGTCGTAGTACTCGCCGTGATACGTCGGTACGCGTACACCTAGCGCCGCGCGTAGCGCGCGCAACGCATCATCCGCGCGCGCCCCGCGATCCTCGAACGGCCGGTCGAGCAGCTTGAACTCCGGCTCTAACGAGCCGACTCCCAACCCGAGGATCAAGCGGCCGCCGGAGATCCGGTCGAGCGTGCCGTACGTCTTCGCGATCTGTAACGGATGGTAATAGCCGAGCACGATCACGTAGGTCGCGAGACGGATGCTCGACGTGCGCGCGGCGATGTAGCCCATCGTCGCAGCCGGGTCCCAATAGATCTTGCCCCGTCGTTCCTCGCCTTCCTCGGGGATCGCAACATGCTGTGGGAAGCAGGCGAACTCGTAGCCGAGGCGTTCCGCTGCCTGGATCACCGTTGCGAGGTCGTCGACCTCGGCGTTGAGCTCCCACTCGGGGGGCGAGAAACGCGGATTGCGGTTCACAATCGGCGGGATGATACCGAGGCGCAGCACGTGAACCCCCTGGTCGCTGGACCCGAGGATGCTACATGGGTGCACCCTCTCGGTGTCCGGCGGATATGTCCCCTAGACCGAGCGTCACACCCGGGACTAGCATCGAAGCGAGTCGACAGAAAGGGGAGGGGAATGCTGTCGAAAGCACGTGCAGCAGCGGCGTTGCCGGCCGCCGACCTGGGACGCGCGAGGAAGTTCTACGGCGAGGTCCTGGGGTTGTCGGTCAAGGAAGAGAACGCCGACGGCGTTGAGTACAGCTGTGGGGGTGGCACCAGCGTCTTCGTCTATCCGTCCGGGTACGCGGGAACCAACCAAGCGACGGCGGCCGGTTTCGATGTGGACGACCTCGATGCGGCGATGAAGGACCTCGAGAGCCGGGGCGTTACCTTCGAGGAGTACGACATGCCGGGCATCAAGACC
Organism: Actinomycetota bacterium; assembly: GCA_005884515.1. GTDB lineage: Bacteria > Actinomycetota > AC-67 > AC-67 > AC-67 > AC-67. The sequence goes on along the minus strand of VAWS01000008.1, from coordinate 16,025 downwards.
GTTAAGGGCGTCGTGACGATGCCCGACGGCTCAAAGGGCGCCTGGTTCAAGGACACCGAGGGGAACATCCTCTCGCTGATGAACCGGGCCTAGCTTCTCTTTGCTGCTTAGAGGCGCCCCTTCGGGGCGCCTCTTTGTATGCGCTGCCAAGTCGAACGCGCTCCGGAGTCTCCTGCCTTACAGTTGGGTGCATGGAGCAGGCCTTCGTCGATGAGGCGCGCGTCCAGGTCCGCGGGGGTGATGGCGGCAACGGGTGCGTCTCCTTCGCGCGCGAAGCGCACAAGCCGAAAGGCCGTCCGGACGGCGGCAACGGCGGCGGTGGCGGCTCGATCATCTTCCGCGTCGATCCCAATGTTGCGACTCTGGCGGATCTCGCGCGCAACCCGCATCAGCGCGCGGACAAAGGCCGGAACGGCTCGGGGAACAACAAGCACGGTGCAGGCGCCGCTGATCGAGTCGTCCTCGTCCCCGATGGGACGGTCGTCAAGGACGAGAATGGCGCCGTCGTCGCAGATCTCGTCGGAGCGGGAAGTGAGATGGTCGCAGCAGCCGGCGGACGAGGCGGCCGCGGCAACGGAGCACTTATAAGCGCGCGCCGGCGCGCGCCCGGTTTCGCGGAGCGCGGCGATCCCGGAGAAGAGCAGACACTTCTGCTCGAGCTGAAGGTCATCGCGGACGTCGGGTTGGTTGGGTTTCCGAACGCCGGGAAGTCCTCGCTGATAGCCAAGTTGTCGGCTGCTCGGCCGAAGGTTGCGGATTATCCGTTCACGACGTTGACGCCCAATCTCGGCGTTGCGGAAGCGGGGGACGCGCGATTCGTGGTCGCCGACGTGCCGGGGTTGATCGAAGGCGCGAGTGAAGGGCGGGGGCTGGGGTTGGCGTTCTTGCGGCATCTGGAGCGATGCCGGGTTCTGTGTTTCGTGCTCGACCTGGCGTCGGAGGTGCCACCGGGTGAGGCGTTGACGGCCTTGCGCGGCGAGCTGCGCGCGCACCTGCCTTCGTTCGACGAGCGGCCCGGCGTTGTGGCCGCGAACAAGGTCGATGCGGCGCTGTCGGAAGGTGCTGTCAGATCCGCTGAGGTGACGGCGAAGGAGGCCGGCTTCGACTTCGTACAGACATCAGCCTTGCGGGGCGATGGAGTCGAGGAGCTCTCGCGGATCTTGGGAGATGCGGTTGCGCGCGCGCATGCGCAGTCCGAGCACGTCTCGCATCGGCTCATCCGGATCCGGCCTGAGGAGACCGATGTGATCGTGGCGCGAGATGGCGACGAGTGGCGCGTTCGCTCTGAGAAAGCGGAACGCATGTTGCGCCGTTACGACGTGAGCAATCCGGAGGCGCTCGCGTTCCTCCAGGAGAAGCTCATCGCGGAGGGCATCGAGGACGCGTTGGCGCGCGCCGGCGCGCGCGAAGGTGACGAGGTGCGGATCGGCGACATCGTGTTCGAGTTCACGATGAGCAGGTACGCGCGCTGGCCGGACAGATCGGCGCGCTGCGGCGCAAGGGATTGCAGTGCGTTCTCGTCAGTAGCGGCGCCATCGCCGCCGGGCTTGATCCGCTGGCGCTGAAACGCAAGCCGAGCGACATCCCCTCGTTGCAGGCAGCGGCGAGCGTCGGACAAGGCATCTTGATGCACGCGTACCAGCGCGCGTTCGCGAAACGCCGCGTGCCGGTCGGCCAGGTGTTGCTCACGCAGGACGACTTCGTGCGACGGAAGGCCTACCTCAACGCGCACGCTGCACTTGCACGACTGCTCGACCTTGGGGTCGTTCCGATCGTCAACGAGAACGACACCGTTGCGGTCGATGAGATCCGCTTCGGGGACAACGACCGCTTGGCCGCCTTGGTTTCGATCATGGTGCACGCCGACCTGCTCGTAATCCTGTCCGACATCGACGGCGTGTACTCGGCGGATCCGAAGCGTCATCGAGCGGAGCTTCTGGCGCAAATCGACGACCTGCGCGCGCTCGACGGGTTGCGCGCGGGGAAGTCCGGCTCGCCGCTGGGATCGGGCGGCATGGCGTCGAAGGTCGAGGCCGTGCGCGTCGCGAGCGCGAGCGGCACCGGCATCGTTATCGCGAACGCACGTGCCGACGCGATCTTGCGCCGGATCCTACAGGGCGACGAGGTCGGCACGTTCTTCCCGGCGCATCGCGTGCGGGGACGAAGCCGCAAGCTTTGGATCGAATTCGTCCAGAATGCGCGTGGTACCATCGTCGTCGACGCCGGTGCTCAGAAAGCGCTGGTCAGCGGCGGGAAGAGTCTTCTGCCGGCCGGAGTTGTTGGACATCGCGGGGCTTTCGCGATCGGCGACGCGGTCGAGGTTGCCGGACCCGATGGCTCCGTCTTCGCAAAGGGCATCACCAACTACGGCGCAGACGAGATCCCTTCGATCCAAGGAAGCAGCATCAAGGAAGGCGGGCGTGAAGTCATCCATCGAGACTCGCTGGTGATCCTGTGAACGGCATCGACGCGATAGGCAAACGCGCGCGCGCCGCAGCCGCCGCGCTTGCGCTGGCCGGCGCCGACACGAAGGATCGCGCGCTTAACGCGATGGCGGATGCGTTGATCGAGCACGCCGGTGAAATCCTGAAGGCCAACGAAGAGGACCTGGCGCGCGCGGAAGCAGACGGCGTCACCGGCGCGCTGATCGACCGCCTGACGTTGAACGAGAAGCGGATCGATGACATGGCGCAAGGGCTGCGGGACCTGACGTCCTTACCGGACCCGATCGGCGAGGTAGTCGGCTCGTGGACGCGGCCCAACGGGCTCCAGATCGAGCGCGTGCGTGTTCCGCTCGGCGTGGTCGGAATCATTTACGAGGCCCGCCCGAACGTAACGGTCGACGCAGCCGGCATCTGCCTGAAGAGCGGGAACGCGTCGATCCTTCGCGGCTCGTCGAGCGCGATCTCGTCGAACAAGGTGCTTACACGGATCATCGACGACGCCGGCGTCACGGCCGGGCTGGCGAAGGACTGCGTGCAACTGATCGAGGACACCGCGCGCGAGAGCGCCAAGGAGCTCATGCGCGCGCGGGAGTACGTCGACGTGCTGATCCCGCGCGGTGGACCCGAGCTGATCCGCACGACGGTCGAGGAGTCCACGGTTCCCGTCATCGAGACCGGAGTGGGGAACTGCCACGTCTACGTGGATGCGCGCGCGGACCTCGCGAAAGCTTTGTCGATCGTGGTCAACGCGAAGACGCAGCGGCCGGGCGTTTGCAATGCGGCCGAGACGCTGTTGGTGCATAAGGCTGTGGCGGATGATTTCTTGCCTCGGGTGGTCGATGTGCTTAGCGAGAGTGGGGTCGAGCTCCGCGGAGACGAGAGCGCCCGCGCGATCCGGTCTTCTATCGTTCCGGCGACGGAAGAGGATTGGGACGCGGAGTATCTGGATCTGATCATGGCCGTGGGCGTTGTGGGTTCGTTGGACGAGGCCATCGCGCGCATCAACACGCACGGGACCAACCACACCGACGCGATCGTGACGGAGGACCCCGAGGCTGCGGAACGCTTCGCGCGCGAGGTGGACTCCGCGTGCGTCATGGTCAACGCATCGACGCGGTTCGCCGATGGCGGGGAGTTCGGTTTCGGCGCAGAGATCGGTATCTCCAACCAGAAGCTGCACGCGCGCGGCCCGATGGCGCTCGTGGAGATGACCTCGTACAAATACATCGTGCGAGGAGACGGGCAGGTGCGGGAATGAGCAAGAAGAACGAGCTGCTCAAGATGGAAGAGGAGCGCTGGAACGAGATGTTGAGCTTGCTCGACCGGGTGCCGGACTGGGAGAAGCCCGGGGTGGCCGACGAGTGGTCGGCGAAGGACCTGCTCGGGCACGTGGCTGCGTGGCACGCGTGCACCATGGATCGCCTCGAGCAGTTCCGCATGAAGGGTGAGATGCCGAAGGCGCCGCCGGACATCGACGCGTTCAACGCCGTAACCTGCGAGCAGAACAAAGACCTGTCGCTGCACGACGTCAAAGTGATCGCCGGCGCGTCACGCCATCGGTTCCGCGAGGAGCTTGCGATGCTGAAAGACGAGGACGCCGAGAAGCTCGAGCGAGTGATCTTCGGGAACGCGCAGGGTCATTACGAGGAGCACATCCCTCAGATCGAGGCGTACCTCGCGAAGGAGAACGCGTGACTTCGTACCGCTTCGGGACCGTGCCCGAGGTCGTCGAGAAGCTCGGCAGCGTTGACTACCTATCGGACGAGTCGATCGCCACCGTCGTGTACCTCGCCGACCGTCTGGGGAAGCCGGTGCTGGTGGAAGGGCCTGCGGGTACCGGAAAGACGGAGCTCTCGAAAGCGGTTGCGTCGATCTTGGGTGCGAACCTGATCCGCCTGCAGTGCTACGAAGGCCTCGACGAAGCCAAGGCGCTCTACGAGTGGAACTACAAGAAGCAGCTCCTTCGCATCCAAGCGGAGCAAGGCCGGGAGATGAGCTGGGAAGATGTCGAAACGAACATCTTCACGGAAGATTTCTTGCTCGAGCGGCCCTTGCTTGCCGCATTGCGCGCGACCGAGCCGACCGTCCTTCTCATCGACGAGATCGACAAGGTCGACTTCGAGTTCGAAGGACTGTTGCTCGAGCTGTTGAGCGACTTCCAAGTCTCGATCCCGGAGATGGGCACCGTCGTTGCAACGAAGATCCCGATGGTGTTCCTTACGTCGAACAACTCGCGCGAGCTGTCGGAGGCGTTGAAACGGCGCTGCCTGTACCTGTATCTCGATTACCCGACGATCGAGCGTGAGCGCGCGATCGTCCTGTCGCGCGTGCCCGAGCTCCCCGAGACGCTGGCCGATCAGATCGTTCGGCTGGTGCGCTCGATCCGACAGATGGAGCTGAAGAAGGCACCCTCGATCGCGGAGACACTTGACTGGGCGCGCACGCTTCTCCACCTCGGGATCACGGAGCTGGACGCCGACGCCGCGCGCACAACGCTGACGGTGCTCCTGAAGTTCCAAACCGACGTCGAGAAGGTCGCCGGCCACCTGCAGATCCCGCCGCGGCCATCGGATAACTAGATGCTCCCGCGCATCCTCGACTTCACGCACGCGTTGCGTGATGCGGGGGTGCCGGTCGCGATCAGCGAAGACCTGGACGCGTTGCGCGCGCTCGCGCACATCCCGATCGAAGACAAGGAAGCATTCCGAGCATCGCTCGCGACGACGATGATCAAGACCGAGGCACACCGGCCGGCATTCGACACGCTCTTCGATCTGTACTTCGGCGCCGGCCGCGGGCCCAAAGCGCTGGAAGAACGCGACGAGGCCGACGGCGAGCCCGGCACGGAAGAGGAATACCTCGACGACTTGTTCCGCGCGCTGCTTTCCGGCGACTCGCAAGCGCTGCGCGACCTCGCGCGCCGCGCCGTGGCACGATTCGGCCGAGTGGAGAGCGAGCGCGCCGGCAGCCCCTACTTCGAGTACCGGGTGTTCCGCGTCGTCGACATGAACACGATGCTCGGCAGGCTGATGCGCGACATGGAAGAGGGTTTGACGCCGCTCGAAGAGCGGATGTGGCGCGACGAGTTCGAAGCGCGACTGAGGAAGTTCCGCGAAGAGGTGCAAGCCGAGGTCCGACGGCGGCTGGCGGAGTACAAGGGTGCCGAGCAGGTCTCCAAACACGCCGTCCGGCCGCTCCCCGAAGACCTGGACTTCGTGCGCGCGACGCGCGACGAGATCCTGCAGCTCCGGCGCGCGATCGGGCCCTTGGCCCGGCGTCTTGCAACCCGCCTCGCCATGAAAAAGCGCCACGCACGCAAAGGCCGCTTGGACGTCCGAAGAACCGTTCGAGCGTCCCTGTCCACCGGCGGGGTGCCGTTCGATACGCGCTTCAAGCACCGCACGGTGCACAAGCCGGAGCTATTCATCCTGTGCGATATCTCGGGGTCCGTCGCCGCCTTCGCGCGTTTCACGCTGATGTTTGTGCACGCGTTCCAGGCGCAGTTCAGCCGCGTGCGCTCGTTCGTCTTCGTAGACACGCTCGACGAAGTGACCCGCCTGTTCGACAACGAAGACTTCCTGGTGGCGGTCGATCGTATGAACCAGGAAGCAGACGTGGTGTGGTTGGACGGCCACTCGGACTATGGAACGTCGCTGGATCGTTTCTGGAAGCAGTACGGCAACGATCTCAGCCGGCGCGCGAGCGTCCTGGTACTCGGCGACGCGCGCAACAATTACCGCGAGTCGGCGGCATGGGTGATCAAAGAGATGCGCAAGAAAGCGAAACGTGTGTACTGGTTGAACCCCGAGCCGGCGATGTACTGGGATACCGGCGACTCGATCGCGAGCGAGTACGCGCGCAACGCCGACGGCATGATCGAGGTACGGAATCTGCGGCAGCTCGAAGACTTCATCGCGCGCGTCGTATAAGGCTAGAACGTCTCGTTCCGGCCTGAACCCCTCGCGCCTTATCAGCGGGCGACGTATCATCGAGACATGCAGGCCGTCACGTGGAGTGCGATCGGGCTCGTCGCAGCCTTCGCTTTCGGCAGTATCTTCTACCTCGGCGCTCGCATCGACGGGCTTGGCAGCCGTATCGACGGGCTTGGCGGCCGTATCGATTCGCTAGCGGCGAGGATGGACGCGAGATTCGATCGGATGGATGCAAAGTTCGACGGTCTGCAAGCCAGGATGGATTCTCACCTCGATAAGCACCTGTTCTGATCAGCCGATCGTATCCAGCGCCTGCTTCAGGTCGTCGACGAGATCGCTTGCGGCTTCTATCCCGACCGAGAGTCGTATCAACGCCGGGTCCACCGCGAGCGGGGAGTCCGCCGCGGACGCGTGCGTCATCTTTGCGGGATGCTCGATCAAAGATTCGACGGCGCCCAGAGACTCGGCGAGCGCGAAGAGCTTGGTCGCCGCCGCGACACGCAACGCCGCTTCCTCGCCGCCGTGGCACGTGAACGACACCATCCCGCCGAAGTCGCGCATCTGTTTCGTCGCGACGTCGTGTCCGAGATGCTCGGGCAAACCGGGGTAGAGGACGCGGTCGACGGCCGGGTGGTCGAGCAGCAGGTCGACGACCGCGCGCGCGTTGGCGCAATGCTTCTCCATCCGGATCGCGAGCGTCCGAACGCCGCGGAGCACCAGCCAGCAGTCGAACGGCGACGGCACGGCACCCACTGCGTTCTGCAAGAACGCCAGGCGCGCGGCGCGCTCCTCGTCGTTGAGCGCGACGAAGCCGCCGACGACGTCGGAGTGGCCGCCGAGGTACTTCGTGGTCGAGTGCACGACGATGTCGGCGCCGAGCGATATGGGTTGCTGGAGGTACGGCGTCGCGAACGTGTTGTCGACGACGCACAGCGCGCCGCGCTCGTGGGCGAACGACGCGATCGCGGCGATGTCGACGACCGTGAGCATCGGGTTCGTCGGGGACTCGATCCACACGAGCTTCGTCTCGTCGCGCCAGGCCGATGCGAGCGCGTCCAACGAGGTCATGTCGACGGGGGAGTAGGGGAACCCTGCCGGTTCGAACACGCGCGCAACTAGGCGGTACGTCCCGCCGTACGCATCGTCCGGGATGACGATGTGATCGCCGGGCAACAGCAGTCGGAGCACCGCGTCCGACGCCGCAAGGCCACTCGCGAACGCGAGCCCGTGCTTCGCGTTCTCAAGTGACGCGAGGCACTCTTGGAGCGCCGTGCGCGTCGGGTTGCCGGTGCGCGAGTATTCGTAGCCTTTGTGCTTGCCGACCTCGTCTTGGACGTACGTCGAGGTCGCGTAGATCGGCGTGAGGATCGCGCCCGTCGACGGGTCCGGCTCCTGCCCGTCGTGGATCGCGCGCGTCTCGAACTCCATCACGCCTCCTTGGGCACGGTCGACGCGACCAACGCCGTACTGCGGCGTATCAGGACGAGGGTCAGCCAGAAGATGAGAAGCGCGTTCACGGGGTGGAACGCTGCGACGACCGGCGCTCGGTGCCGCGCTTGTACGAGCAACGGCTGGGCGAGGAATGTGAGTGCAGCGACGACGAAAGCGAGAAGGGCTGTGCGCCATCCCGGTCGTGTGGCAAGCGCAACGAGGAAGATCGCCACGGAGATGTCACCGAGAAGGTAACCCCAGTTGCGATGCAGAGCGAAGGGGCTCGGGTCTCCGCTCCTTGGGAAAACGCCGAAGCCGATGAAGAGCAGCTGTAGCACCAACCCGAGCAAGAACGCGCGCTCGAGCCACATCCATACGATCCGCAGCGTCCGCATCCTTACCTCCCCCTCTGCGACAAGAAGTCGAGCACGTCCGATCGCGTGAGGATCCCGATCGGGTGCCCGACGTCGACGACCAGGACGGCCGGGCCTTTCTCGAGCGCCTCGACGGCGACCTCGACGGCTTCGCCGCTCCCGACCGTCGGCAACGGCGGCCCCATCGCTTCCGACACCGGCCGGTCCAGTAGAGAGTCGTCGGCGAACACGCTCTCGAGCAGCGCGCGCTCACGCACCGAACCGACAACCTCTGCGATGGCCAGCGGCAGCTCCGCTTTCACGACGGGCACTTGCGACACCTCGTACTCGCGCATCAGCTTGATCGTGTCCCTCACCTTCTCGTCCGGATGAACGTGTACGAGCGACGGGATGTCGCGCGTCTTCCGCTCGAGAACGTCGGCGACGGTTTGGCCGCCGGTGCGCAGGAAGCCGTAATCCGCGAGCCAGTCGTCGTTGTACAGCTTCGAGATGTAGCCGCGGCCCGAGTCGGGGATCAGCACGACCACGACGTGCTCGGGCCCGAGCTCACGCCCCACGACCAACGCGGCGTGGACGGCTGTTCCCGTCGAGCCTCCGACGAGGATGCCCTCCTCGCGCGTCACGCGGCGCGCGGTGAGGAACGAGTCGCGGTCGCTGACGGACACGATGCGATCGACGATCGATGGGTCGTACGTCTTCGGCCAGAAGTCCTCACCGATCCCTTCGACGAGGTACGGCCGTCCGCTTCCGCCGGAGTACACGGACCCTTCTGGGTCGGCGCCGACGATCTGTATATCTGGGTTCTGTGACTTCAGGTACCGCCCGGTGCCGGTGATGGTGCCGCCGGTCCCGACGCCGGCGACGAAGTGCGTGATGCGTCCCGCCGTCTGCCGCCAGATCTCCGGACCGGTGCCGATCTCGTGCGCGCGCGGGTTCTCGGCGTTCTCGTACTGGTTCGGCCGGAATGCGCCGGGGATCTCCTCGGACAGCCGCTTCGCGACCGAGTAGTACGAGTCCGGATGCTCCGGCGCGACCGCCGTCGGGCAGACGACGACCTCGGCGCCGTACGCGCGCAGCAGGTTGATCTTCTCCTGGCTCATCTTGTCCGGCATCACGAACACGCAGCGGTATTTCCGGCGCGCGGCCACGATGGCAAGCCCGACCCCTGTGTTCCCGGACGTCGGCTCGACGATCGTCCCGCCCGGCTTGAGCAAGTCGGCGCGCTCCGCAGCGTCGAGCATCGCGACACCGATGCGATCCTTCACGCTGCCGCCGGGCTCGAGCAGCTCGAGCTTCGCGATCAGGTGGCAGGACAGCTCGCGGCCGATGCGATCCAACCGTACGAGCGGCGTGTTGCCGATCAGATCGATCAGCGATCCGGCGACGTCCATCGCAGGGCCGGGATCGCTGAGAGGACGGACGTCGATGCCGGCCGCATGCAAGGCTGCGCCATCGGAAACGTTGTCGTCCGTGTACACGGCGACCGGGAACCCGTCGCGATGGAGCGTCAGGGCGGCCTTCTCGGCACCGGGGCCCGTGACCCCGACCTCGCGCGGGATGCGCGGCCGAAGATCGGCGACCACGGAGGGGGGCACGGTCGCATCGGGGATCCGGACGATGTGGTTCGCGCGCGCGAGCAGCCGTTCCGGCGGCGAGCCCTCTCCCAGGATCACCAGGACGTCCACACGCTGAGTCTACCGGGCGATTCTCGCCTGACAGCCGGTAGGCTAAGGCCGAGATGGTCTATCGCATCTTCTGGTTCACGATCGGACCGTTGATCCGTCTGTATTGGTGGGTTCGTCCGCACGACCGGCACAACGTGCCCCGCGACCGAGGCGTGATCCTCGCGTGCAATCACCAAGCGGCCATCGACCCCGTGCTCGTGTGCATGAGCTTCTGGCGGCAGGTCTGCTGGCTCGCGAAGGTCGAGCTGGTCAAGACCGCGCGCATCGCGTGGTTCTTCCGCGGCGCCGGCGTGATCCCCGTCGATCGCGCGGCGCCGCAGGAAGAGTCGGTGGACAAGGCTGCTCGCGTGTTGAAGGAAGGGAAGATCTTCGGGATCTTCCCCGAAGGCACGCGCTCACCCGACGGCCGTGTCTACAAGGGGTACACCGGCGTCGCCCGCGTTGCGCAGCGCTCGGGCGCGCCCGTCATCCCGACGGCGATCGCCGGTGCGGCCAAAGCGCACAAGAAGGGGTCGCGGCTGGCGAAACCGTCGAAGACCGACGTGCGCTTCGGGAAGCCGATGTTCTTCGACATCCGTCCCGGCGAAGACGAGCACGCCGCGTATCGCCGCTTCACCGACCAGGTGCTCGACGAAGTCGCGAAGCTGATCGGTACGGAGCGCGTCCCCGATCGCTACTCACGCGAACCGGCGCGCCGCCCGGCTTAAGCGACGGCGGCAAGGGTCTGGTCGAGGCGCGTAAGGACTTCTTCGATCAGATCGTCCGGGATCGTCAGCGCAGGCTCGATGCGTACGGTCGTGGCGGCGATCTGTGTGCCGGCGACGAGAACGCCGCGACGGAACAACTCTGAGGACACCTTGTAGCCGGTCTCGTTGTCGGGGAACACCATCCCGATGAGCAGCCCTTTGCCCTGCGCGCGCGAGAGCACCTTCGGATAGCGCGCGCGCAGATCTTCTAGGCCGCTCATGATGCGCGCCCCTTTGCGCGCGGCGTCTTCCCACAGCTTGTCGCGGAGGATGACGTGCAGCGAGGCGATCGCCGCCGCGCACGCGAGCGGGTTGCCGCCGAACGTCGAGGTGTGGAGGAACGGGTTCGGCTCGAGCGCCCTCCACACACGCGCGCGCCCGATGATCGCACCGACCGGCATCACTCCGCCGCCGAGCGACTTCGCGACGCACACGATGTCCGGCTCGACATCCCAGTGGTCGACCGCCCACAGCTTCCCGGTGCGGCCCAAGCCCGTTTGCACTTCGTCGGCGATCAGTAGCGCGCCTGCTTCGTCGCATGCCGCGCGCAGCCTGGGGAGGAAGTCGTCCGGCGGCACGACGGCGCCCGCCTCGCCTTGGATCGGCTCGATCACGACCGCCGCGATCTCGTTGCCATGCTCGCGCAGCACGCGCTCGGCCGCGTCGGCGTCGCCGAACGGGATCCGGAACACGGGGCCGAGCAACGGCTCCACCGGCTCGCGGAAGCCGGCCTTGCTCATCAGAGACAGCGCGCCCAGCGTCTTCCCGTGGAACGCACCGTCCGCGCACAGGAAGCCCGCGCGGCCGGTTGCGACGCGCGCGATCTTCATCGCGCCTTCGATCGCTTCGGTGCCGGAGTTGCAGATGAAGGCATTGGTCAGGTCGTCGGGCGCGATCTGCGCGAGCAGCCTGCAGAGCATGCCTTTGAACGGGTCGAGCAGCTCTTGCGTCGGCATCGGGTTGCGGTCGAGCTGCGCGCGCACCGCGGCCAGTACCTCGGGATTGCGGATGCCGAGGTCGTAGATGCCGTACCCGCCGAGGCAGTCGATCCACTCGCGCCCCAACAGGTCGCGCACGATCGATCCTTCGCCCGTCCACTCGAGCGCGGCGTAGTCACCGGCCTCAGTCACCGACTTGCGGTACTTCACCAGTCCAGGCGTGAAGTGGTGGTCGAAGTCCCAGACCGTCTGCTTGCTCACGAGGTCCGGGTCGGGCAGTTCTTGACCCAGCACCATGCGGACCATCTCGCCGGAACGCTCGACCGCCTCTCCGAGGTTGCGCGCGCGTTCGTCCATACGCTGAGGCTACCATCGGGTTACGCGCGCACGAGGGCACTTATGCTGCACGCGGGCCGATTTGCGCGCGTTTCTGGTGGTTGCTAGAAACGGGCGACGGACCGGATCTGCGGGTCGCCGCGTGCTGAGGGAGAAACCAATGCGTCGTTCGTTCACCGTGCTCGCCCTGGTCTGTGTGCTCGCCGCGATAAGCGTGGGGTGCTCGAAGCAGAGGGACACCGGTCTCCCTGCGATCCAACCCCCGTCCAGCACCTCGGCGAGCGCATCTCCCTCTGTTCCAACAACTCCGGTGACCGCGGTCACCATCGTGGCGAAGACGATCCAGTGGGACCTGAAGCAGTTGCTCTTCAAGGCCAACGCAACGGTCACCGTCACCGTCGACAACCAAGACGCCGGGATCCCGCACGACTTCGGCGTGTACTCGAACGCCGCGCGGACGCCGGATAAGGAGATAGACAAGCCAGCCACCGATGTGACGGGACCTGCGAAGAAGGACTACACGATCAAGCCGCTCAAGGCGGGGACGTATTACTTCCAGTGCGACATCCACCCGAGCATGAACGGAACGATCACCGTCAAGTGAGGAGCGCCATGAAAGCCCTGAAGATCTTTGGAGCGATCGTTGTGCTGGCGGCGGCGGGCGTCGCGTGCGGAGGGTCCGACAGCGGTGGCGCCGTCAACACGCCGTCGGCCAGCGCGTCGGCGTGCGCCGCGAGCCCCTCGACGGAAGCGCCTGTCAAGGTCGACGCCAACGCCAGCCTCAAGTTCGTTCCCGCGAACATCACGGTGAAGCCGTGCCAGCTCGTGATCTGGACCGTGGTCGGCGCGGTGCTGCACACCGTTACGGCGAAGTCCGGCGCCACGTTCGACTCTGGCAACCTCAACGAGGGTGGAACGTTCACACAAGCCTTCGCCACACCAGGGACGATCCACTACTACTGCAAGATCCACGGCGCCGCGATGTCCGGCATCATCACAGTCAGCTCTTAGACTTCGCCTTACCTTTGCGAGGGTCCTCGGGAACGGGGACCCTCGCTGCTAGACTCGCCCCGATGAACGAACCGCGCGCGCGACGCGTCGGCGTCATGGGCGGGAGCTTCAACCCGATCCACATCGGACACCTCGTGACGGCGGATGAAGCGCGCTACTCCTTCGGCCTGGACGAGGTCGTCTTCGTCCCGGCCGGCCACCCGTGGCAGAAGGAGGCGGGGGACGTGGCGCCCGCCGAGCACCGCTACATGATGTGCGTCATCGCGACGTCCCCCGACCCGACCTTCCGCGTATCGCGGATCGAGATCGACCGGCCGGGTCCGACGTACACGCTCGATACCCTGCACGCCCTGAAGGACGAGCGGCCGCTCGACGAGCTCTTCTTCATCACGGGCGCGGACGCGATCCTGCAGATCCTCACATGGCGCGATCCCGAAGCTGTGCTCCGCGAGGCGCGGTTCATCGCCGCGACGCGCCCCGGCTACGACCTCGACCGGCTGGAGAAGGAGTTGCCCGAGGGGCTTGAGGGCCGCGTCGTGATCATGGAGATCCCCGCGCTGGCCATCAGTTCGACCGATGTGCGGCTGCGCGCGCGTGAAAGCCGGCCGATCCGCTACCTGGTTCCCGGCGGGGTTGCGGAATACATCGAGAAGAACGGGCTCTATCGTTGAGTACCGTGATCCAGCAAGATCCGGGGACCCGTTCGAATCGACGGAAGTCGCTGCGGCGCCGTCGGGTATGGAAGCGCGGCTTCGTTATCTTGCTCATCTTGGCCGTGGCCGGCGCGGGTGCGTTCGTCGTCGCGCGCAAGGCGACGCACAGAGGCAAGCCGGCGGCCGGAGCGCCGGTCGAGCCGCAGAACACGGTGCTCGTCGCGATGACGTCGCACGGCGATCCGACCGGGCAAGCGACGGCGCTGACGCTGTTCGGCATCGATAAGAACGGCAAGAACCCGATCACGTTGTTCCTACCGGTCGGCACGCTTGCGCCGATCCCCGGCGCGAAGGACTTCGACCTGATCGGCAAGGCGCTTTCGAGCGGTCAGCACGCCCTGCAGCAGATCACGGTCGAGAACATGATGGGGATCGACATCGATCGGATCGTGTCCTTCGACGACGTCTCGCTGGGGGTGTTCATCGACCAGCTCGGCGGGATCGACGTGAACGTGCAGGAGAAGCTGTACTCGACGCAACCGAACGGCACGCGAGCGCTCGCCTTCCAGCTTGGGCAGCGCCACATGAACGGCGCGGCCGCGATCACCTACCTGACGTTCCACGATCCGAACGCGACCGAGATCGACTCGTTCGTGCGCGCGCAAAAAGTGTGGGACGGGATCTTTAAGGCGGCGTCGAACAGCTCCAAGTTGTCAAGCGCGATCGCCTCGTTCGGGGGAGACCAAGTCGCGGCGGAAGACGCGTCGTGGCTGGCGTCGATCATCCGCGGGTTCGCCGCCGCCTCATCCGGCGACCGGACGTATGAGGTCTTGCCGGGTCAAGAGATCGGGGCAGGCGGCACAGACGTCTCCTATCAGGTCGACGACGCGAAGCTCGCGGATCTCGTCCGCCAGGACTTCGCCGGTTCCGTCCCCTACGGCGTCACCGTCGGCGCGCGCCCGCGCGTCGAGCTGCGCAACGGGAACGGGACCCCCGAGCTCGGCCAGCGTGCGGCCGCGTTGCTGGTTCCGGCCGGCCTTCGCATCGAAGTCACCGGTAACGCGCCTACGTTCAATTATCGCTCGACGCGGATCATCATCTACAGCGATGATGCAGCGGGGCTTGCGTTGGGTCAGGAGATACGGAATCTTCTGGGGGTCGGAGCGGTTGAAGTTGGGACGCGCGCGGAGACTATCGTGGATGTGACGGTCGTCTTAGGGAAAGATTTTCTCACGAAGATCAAGGGGAGCTAGCACTGCCCACAACGAAAACACCGATGCCTCGGACACTCGCCGTGCGCGCGGCGCGCGCGGCGGCCGAGAAGCAGGGCAGAGACATCAGGGTGCTCGAGGTGCGACACCTCATCGCCATCACCGACTACTTCGTCATCGTGTCGGGTGCAACGGACCGCCAAGTCAAGGCGATCGGGGACGAGATCGAAGCCGAGCTCCGCAAGGCCGACGTAAAGCCGTTGCGGCGCGAGGGTGAGCGGGACCTCCGGTGGCTGCTGCTCGACTACGCCGACGTCATCGTCCACGTGTTCCACGAAGAGGACCGGGCGTACTACGAGCTCGAGCGCCTGTGGAAGGATGCGCCGCACGTTGCGTGGGAGCCTTCGGCGCCGAAGGCGGAGGCGACGACCGCGCGCTAGTCGGGCACGAACCGCCGGCGCGTTCGGGTCGAGAGAAGAACGAGAGCCGCGACCAGCAGGACGATCAGGCTCTGCCACCATTTCCAACCGCCGTGTCCGAACAGGACCGGGCTCAGAATGGGCCCGGCAACGAAGGAGAGCGCGGCGCCCGACGGAAGCGGGTCTCGCTTGAGCGCCCCCACCATCGGCACGATCACGAACAGGACCGTCCATCCGATGACCAGGATGTGGTCGAAGAGTAGCCGGATCCCCCCGGCTCCTCCGGCCGTCAGCCGGCCGTTGCGAGCGGCCATGAGGTCGAACATCGCCCACAAAGTGGCGGCCAAGAACGGCAAGAGCAGCCGCGTGCGGCATCTTCGCGCCGAGTGCTTCCGGGCGCGCGCCTCCGCCTCGGCAAGCATCTCTTCGCCGTAGGTCATCACCATGCTCTCGATGGTATCGGCGCGCGGGGGCGAAACCCGGCTGGCGGGGAGCGAGCCGTCCGACGGGCCCGCTAGGCTCGGCGTCATGCCGCGGGGATCAGGGGGTCCGACCAGAGCGGGCGGGAAGCGTGCGCGCGCGGGGCTCACGCTGCTTGTCGATGCCTCGAGCTTGATCTACCGGGCGTTCTTCGCGGTTCCCGACACGGTGCGCGCGCCCGACGGAACGCAGGTGAACGCTGCGCACGGCTTCCTCGAGATGCTGTCCAACCTTGCCGTTTCCTACCGGCCACAGTTCATGGTGGCCGCGCTCGACGACGACTGGCGGCCCCAGTGGCGCGTCGACCTCATCGACTCCTACAAGACTCACCGGGTCGCAGCGGCGGATGCCGAAGAGCTCCCTTC
>VAWS01000153.1 GCA_005884515.1 Actinomycetota bacterium | reverse complement strand
CCTGCGGGGCGTCGCCCGGCCGATGAGTTGACACCTCCGTTTCTGCGGTACTATCGGGCCGTCCGATCCAGTGAGGGGGTTGTCAGCGTGACCTACACGATCGCCGAGCCGTGCATCGACGTGAAGGACAAAGCCTGCGTCGAGGAGTGCCCGGTGGACTGCATATACGAGGGGCCACGGATGCTCTATATCCACCCCGACGAGTGCGTCGACTGCGGCGCGTGCGAGCCCGTGTGTCCGGTAGAGGCGATCTTCTACGAAGACGACGTGCCGGACAACTGGAAGGAATTCACCCCGATCAACGCGGAGTGGTTCACCATGGAAGGCGGGATCGGGTCACCCGGAGGCGCAGCAAAGGTCGGCGCCGTGGGCTTCGACGAACCACGGGTCGCCAACTGGCCAACAACGACCTGACCCACCCGAGTTTGAGTCCACAAGCCGGAGCCTAGCTCCGGCTTCTTCTTTATTTACTCGGTCTTCAGGAAGTTGGCGATCGCCGAGTTCACGGCCTCCGGGTTCTCCATCGGAGAGACGTGGCCGCCTTTCGGGATCGAGACGAAGCTCGCGCCGGGGATCTTTGCAGCCGACGCGCGCGCGCCGTCGACCGGCATCAGCGCGTCTTCTTCACCATGGAGCCACAGCACGGGGACGGTGATGCTCGGGAGGTCTGCCGTCGAGTCCGCACGGTCGCGCATCGCGAGCGCGTCGGCCGCTGCGACTTCCGGCGCCGTGCCGAGCATCATCTCCTTGAGCTTGTCCTGCACCTCAATCGAGGGCGACGAGCCGACGACCTTCGAGGCGAGCGTTTCATAGATCGGTTGCATGCCCTGCGAAGCGGCGGTTTCGGCGGTCTTCTCTCGACCGGCTTTGGCCTCGTCGGAGTCGGCTTCGGCTTTCGTGTCGATGAAGATCAGCGATCGCACGCGCTCGGGGTGGCGGCGCCAGAACGAGAACAGGACGTAGCCCCCCATCGAGAGGCCGGCGATGTCGGCTTTCTCGGCGCCGATCGCATCGAGCGTCTTCGCGACGTCGTCTGCGAAGAGGTCCATCGAGAAATCGCCCCCGGTCATGACGTCCGAGAGCCCGTGGCCGCGGAGGTCGACCGCGACCGCGCTCCTGATCTTGGCTAGGCCCGCAAGCTGCGCGATCCACATCGTGCGGTCGAAGGGGAATCCGTGAACGAACAAGAGGACGGGCCCCGATCCCCGTTCCTCGTACGCAAGCTCCATCGGCTCGGGCATCCGACTCCTCCTTGGGTATCGAACGGTCGTAGGCTACCCGAACGCGCGCGGCTTCCCGTAGCCGGCGAGGAGGGAACGATGGAGACGAGGAAGATCGGTTCGCTCGACGTGACGTTGTGCGGCCTGGGAACGAACAACTTCGGCATGCGCATCGATCAAGACCAGACCACCGCGGTGGTCGACGCTGCGTTCGACGCAGGCATCAACTTCTTCGACACCGCCGACCTCTACGGCGGCACGAAGTCCGAGCAGTTCCTCGGCAAGGCGCTTGGCGCGCGCCGGGACGATGTCGTGATCGCGACCAAGTTCGGCGGTCCGCTCGACGACAACCCGGAGCACCGCGGTGGGAGCGCGCGCTGGGTGGCTCAAGCGTGCGAGGACAGCTTGCGGCGCCTCGGCACCGATCGCATCGACCTGTACCAGCTCCATTTCCCCGATATGACCGTGCCGATCGAAGAGACGCTGACGGCGCTCCACGAGCTGGTTCGGGTCGGCAAGGTCCGTGAGATCGGAAACTCCAACTTCACCGGCGAGATGATCGAAGAAGCGGACGATGTGTCCGAGAAGCTGGGGCTGGCGCGCTTCGTCAGCGCGCAGAACATGTACAACCTACTGAACAGGCAGCCGGAGACGGATGTCATCCCCGCGTGCGGGCGGCGTGGTCTCGCCTTCCTGCCGTACTTCCCCCTCGCGAGCGGACTGCTGACCGGGAAGTACAAGAAGGATCAGCCGCTGCCGCAAGGCGCGCGCATCACGAGCTATCCCGAGGAGCGCCGGAAGGACTTCATGAGTGACCGCGCGATGGACATCGTCGAGCAGCTTGAGGAGTTCGCGGGCGCCCGGGACCACTCGCTGCTCGACCTTGCGATGTCGTGGCTTGCATCGCACGACGTTGTGGCGTCGGTGATCGCGGGGGCGACCAAGCCCGAACAGGTGCGCGCGAACGCGAACGCTGTGACGTGGAAGTTGAATGTGGCGGAGCTCAAGGAGATCGACGAGATAACGAAGCCGGGCTAGGCCTTCGGCTTCGGCATGTACTTCTCGGGGATCGCGCGCGGCGCGAGGAACTCCTCCTTGTCGAGTTCGCCGGGCCAGCGGCGACGCGACTTCGCTGCGAGCTTGCGCATCAGCTCGACCGCCGCTTCGTCTTCCGAGCCCGGACGCACGGTGATCCATCCGGCGTCTTGCAGCTCACGCATCCACTCGGCACCGCGTTCCGTGCGCACGATCGTGAGCGTCCAACCGTCGCCCTGGCCGAGGCCGCCGGTGGAGATATCGGCGTGCTCGGCGGCGAAGTCGGGGCAGAGCTTGCAACCCTCCCGCGTGTACTGGTGCAGCTCTTTCAGCGGGATGTCGACCTCTTCACCGGTCGATTTCTTCCACATCTGGAACCGGCCCTTGATGTTGACCTTCGCGACGTCGTCGTACGGGATTCCGTAGTCCTGTGTGATCGCTTTGGTGAGGCCGTCGTACGTGAACGACTTCGAGCAGAGCAGGCCGATCACCAGCTGGATGCGCCGGCGGTACTTGTTCACGTTGCGCGCGCTCAGCGTTCCGTTGATCGAGGACTGGCAGCTCATCCCGACGAGGGCGAGGTTCTTCAGGCCGCGCTTCTCAGCCTCTTTCATCGCGAGCGGGTTCGCAGCGTACGTGTAACGAGAGCCCGCCGAGGCGAGCACTTCCTCGCGGTTGGTCACGACGCATGGCTCCGCGTCCCAGACGCGCTCCTCGGAGAGCTTCGAGGTGAGCCCACCGTCGATCTTGCCGTTCTCGAGGCCCCAGATCAGCAGCGCCGAGACGAGTCCGCCGTCTTGGCCCACGTCGAAGATCTTCTCGTCGTTCGCGCGCACGAGGTAGATGTCGCGGTAGATGCCGATGACCTCGTCCACCGTGCGCGCGCGCCCGAACAGCGCTTCGTCGGACTCGATCTCCCACGCACGGAAGCGTGGACACGCCTTCGTGCAGATGTCGCACCCACGCTGTCCGTGGATGCAGTCGTCGAATGGCGTCGTGTTCTCGGTGTTGAACGGGTGGTACGCGTCGTGCTCGTAGTCGAGCACGTCGCGCGGGCACGCCATGATGCACGCGGCACACCCGGTGCAGAGATTGGTGGTTACGACCTCGTGGTACAGCTCGTGCCACTGGCCGTACGTCCGTTCCTCGTCCGCCATGCGTCGCAGTCTAGCCGTGAATTC
>VAWS01000152.1 GCA_005884515.1 Actinomycetota bacterium | reverse complement strand
AAGCAGCGCGAACGTTTCGGTGCCTCATCGCACAGCGGTCGGAAAGCGGATTCGCACTAAACGTCTCCGCCCAAGGTCAACGTGCTGATTGCTAATCAGATGCTGGACCTTCAGCCCGAGTGTGTGCGATCTGAGCCACGACGAGATCAGCGATCGCGGTCATACCTGTAAGCGTGGGGTGATACGGGATCGGTCCTCCGGCTAAGGGGTTACCCCAGTGAAAACCAGTGATCCATGGGTCGGCAGAGCACACACCATGCTCTAGGCTCGCCTCTGAAGCTTTGACGAGATCAGCGCCAGACGTGACCGCAGCACGGTGAAACGCGCCGGCCAGTCCGGCGGCCGTACGTCTGACCTCGTCGATTTGGTCTGCGGAGAGCGGCAATTGCGCGCACTCGCCTGCGTGCGGGCCCAACACAGTCAAGTAGTCGACGAGGACTACTTGAGCACGTGGTGCTCTGATCCGGACCTGGCGCACGACCTGAGCGAGAGCGGCGGCCACAGCGTCGAACCGCTCAAGAGGGGTCACGTAGTCGACCGAGCGACGTAGCCGATCGGTCACATTTCGAGGGAGGAAGCCGAGGCGTTTCGCGGCGGCATTGACAAGGCTCCCTTTGGTCAGTGTCCCTAGGTAGTCGAGGTCGTTTCCGCCGACCGTGATTGTGACAAGGCCGGCGTCAGGAGTCACCACATCTATCTGAGGGCCCATGCGCCCTCGAAGCGTTCGTTGCGGTGCGTTCAGGATGTCGACTGTCTTTGCCCCTGTGCAGGTCACGTCGATCAATCGCATCGACAACTGTTCAGCGACCTGATGCGGGTAGTTTCGCCCCGACCGCAGGGCGCCCTTATGCACCACTGGTGCAATCCCAGGCCCAGCCGCGAAGGAGCTCCCGAGGGCCACGTAGGTCGTCATTGCGCGTCAGACCCTTTGAGGTTCAGCAATGCAGTGACACATAGTTGCAACGATCCTTCCTGCGTAAACAGCTTAGCCCGCCGGATCCAGGGGACCATCCCTTGGCGCCGGAAGGCATCCGACGATATCGCTCTCATGCCTGTTGCAAGCTCGCGAAATGGCATGCCTCGGCACAAGCTGTGGGTCGGCGAGAGGCTAGGAATCGAGGGGGTAGAGATGCCACTCGGACACATGGGAATGAATGTGATCGACCTGGCGCAGGCCAGAGCGTACTACGAGCAGTTGATGCCGATGCTTTCGTTTGAGTTGTTCTTCAGCAAGGAAGACGAATTCGCCTACCGGCCTGCTGGCGGAAAACCTGGCACCTACATCTTCTTCTACGCGGCCCTTGAAGCGGGGTCATATTCACGACATGGCGCGGGGCTCCAGCATCTCGCGTTCGTCGTGAAGTCGAGAGCAGCGGTCGATCGTGTTTACAACTGGGCTATAGGGCGGGGCGACGAGATCATTCATGCACCCCAAGAATTCCCCCAGTACCACCCCGGTTACTACGCAACGTTCTGGCACGACCCCGAGGGATTCATGCTCGAGGCAGTCTGCCACCGCGATGAGGAGTCTTACGAGAAGACTTTGGCGAATGGAGCCTGACCGATGGACGAAACTCCCTCCTCTCGTCTTCCCCGCTGCCGAGGCTGGGAAAGCGAAAGTTAACAACGGGATTCCTCTACCGAGATCCTGTTGCGAGTCAGACGAGGCATTGAATGCGCTGAGCGAGGTTCGCGTTGGGAAAGGCTCATAAGCTCGATTGGCTATAGGTCCCTTCCCAAAGCTTCGCTCTATGGGTAGGTTCACGCGATGCTACCTCCCTGTGGAGGACATGAATCGTGAGCTGGCTCGTTATCCTCCGGACGTCGTCGCGATGAACTCGATCTCACGAAACTCGGGAAAGACTGACGACCTCATCTGGTCGGGCGAGGTCGAAGGCACGCGTCCATAGCAACGCCGGTCAGCATTTGATTAGGCTCACGGGTGTGATTGAGCGGCCGCCTACCAGGTTCGCCCGTAGCGACGAGGCGAGCATCGCATACCAGGTCCTCGGCGAGGGACCGATCGATCTCGTCGTCGTCGGCGGACCGGCCTCGCATCTGGATATGGAATGGGAGGACCCCACGACGGTCCGTTGCTTCGAGCGGCTGGCTCGGTTCGCCCGGCTGGTGCGCTTTGACCGCCGGGGTACAGGACTCTCGGATCCGTTGGACAGCCCGTTGACGTTGGAACTGCAGATGGACGACCTCGGAGCAGTCATGGACGCAGCTGGCCTAAAGGAGGCCGCGCTTATGGGCGCGATCGATGCCGGTCTGTGCGCAATGTATGCGGCCACCTATCCCGATCGAGTGAGCGCTCTGATCCTGGCGAACGTTGCGGTAGCCGGAGGCAATGTCATCACTGAGGAGCGAAGAAAGGAGCTCCTTGACATCATCGAGAACCACTGGGGCGAGGGGCGCTTCCTTGACGTGTTTGCGCCCAGCCGAGTGGGTGACGCCCGCTTTGAAGATGGGTGGGCGCGATACGAGCGCGCCGGCGCGAGTCCGGCCATGGCCCGGAAAATCTTGGACCTCAACATGAGGACCGACCTTCGATCGGTGCTTCCTACCGTGCGTATCCCGACGCTGGTATTGCACAACAGGGACAACGTCCTCGTCCCGGTGGAGTTTGGTCGCGAGGTTGCGTCTTTGATCCCGGGCGCGCGGTTCCTCGAGGTCGCGGCCGCAGATCTGTTTTGGTCCGACGCGAACAGCGCTTTCTTCGACGAGATAGAAGTGTTCCTAACAGGGCGCCGCCAGCCGCGCGAAGCAGAGCGTGTGCTTGCAACCGTGCTCTTCACCGACATCGTCGCGTCCACGGACCATGCGGCCCATGTCGGCGACCTGGCCTGGCGTGAACTTCTCGACCGTCACAACGAGATGGTGCGCGATCAGCTGGGGCGTTGGCGGGGTCGCGAGATCAAGACCCTGGGCGATGGATTCGTCGCGACCTTCGACGGTCCTGCGCGGGCGGTTCACTGCGCGCGAGCGATCGTCGAGGATGTGGGCCGGTTAGGCCTCGAGGTGCGTGCTGGGCTGCACACGGGGGAGTGCGAGTTGCTCGAGGCCGACGTCACGGGTATCGCGGTCCATATCGCAGCTCGGATCTGTGCCATGGCTCGCGCCGGCGAAATCCTGGTCTCCAGCACGGTGAACGATCTCACTGTTGGCTCCGACCTGGGCTTCGCAGAACGCGGTGTTCATCCTCTGCGAGGCGTGCCCGGTGAGTGGCGGGTCTACGCCCTGGCCGAGTAGCAAGAAGGATCCGATTTACCGCGAGGGGTCTGCCCACCCAGGAGTTCTCACGGCAGATAACTTTCGCCGATCCGCTTGCGCCGGTGCTGCGGGAAGACGAAGCCGCACACCGCTTCGCCTGCTATACCTACGGATCAGAAGGTTGGGGGTTCGAGTCCCTCCGGGCGCACAAAAATTCCTGCGGCTCTATTCCTTCCACAAATCCGCCCTTGAGTTTGCTTGACTCGGTGACGGGTGACGGGGCGAGAGATTAGGTGTGAAGGTCCGTCGCGGAGCGTATTTAGCCGGCGTGCCATAATCAGAAACGAAATGCGCCGCGTAGTCCTGGTGATGCTGCTGCTGCTGCTGCTGCTGATTGCCCTCTCGGCGAGCTGCACACATAACGCTGGCCCCTCGGCGCTGGTCCGGCCCGGCCGACAGAACGCTCTTGAAGCTTGCCGGCGTTGGGAAACGCTGACTCCTGCGGTCGCGTCATCTCTGCGGCCTCTGCCGAGAGTGGAATCCGTCATCCGCTTAGCCAACGACGCGACCAACCAGAACCTCCTTTACGTCACGTTCCGCGATCACATGATCTCCGCCGCGACCGCGGCAAGCCGAGGCGATCTAATTGCGTGGAGGTCGGGAGCGCGCACGGTGCTGCTGGATTGTCATCGAATCGAGGCTGGACAAGCACCATCAGGAATGAGCACGCCGAGCCCGGGGCACTCTAGGTGACTCGTTCGGTTGAACACGCCCGAGCGGAGCTCGGAAAGTATCCTGCGCTGTGTGGCAGCCGGAGAGAGTCAAGCGATGGGCAAAGTCCTGCAAGCACTAACTCTTCGTCCTACCGATAACGGATGGACCGGCGAGATGCCGGGTGATCTTTGGGGCCTCGTCGTCTTCGGCGGTTTCGTGATCGCTCACGCTGTATTAGCGGCTACCCGAGACGCCCCCGCAGGTCGCCGGATGCATTCCCTCCATGCCTATTTCCTCAAGCCGGTGATGGGCGGCAAGTCGATCGCATATCGCGTGAGAACGCTCCGAGAAGGGCGCGCTTTCACGTCGCGACTCGTCGAGGGGAGCCAGGAAGGTCAGCTCGTCCTGTCGATGATGTGCTCTTTCACTGCAGACACTGACGGCTACGAGTACCAACCTTCGCGCGTGCCGCTCGCACCAGGGCCAGATGACGTCCTAACGGAGACCTTCGGTCCCTGGCTCTGCGCCGTGGTCGGTCCGAGCGCGCGTGATGAGAATGGCCATTACGTGTCGACCCATCGCATGTGGTTCCGTACGGCTTCGCCTCTGCCGAAGGACGATCATCTGGCATGCGTATTCACCGCGTTCGCTACGGACATGACGTGGAAGGGCGCCCGTCCGCTGCACCTCGACGGGGACACCAGAGGGATCGTGAGCCTCGATCACGCCGTGTGGTTCCATCGGCCGATGCGGCCGGACGATTGGTGCTACTACGACGTCACCTCGGTGATCAACGCCGCCGGCCGCGGCCTGGTTCGAGGTCAGATGTTTTCACGCGACGGACTGCTGTGCGCTTCCGTCGCTCAAGAAACCTTGGTCACCCCGTACAAGGACGGATCTTCGCCGTAGGCGCGAGAAGTTCCGCGACCTAGGCCGCAGTTGGCGAGTACCGGCGCGACGTCATGGTAGGCAGACAGCCCCGACCGCAGCGCCAATTGGATTCGTCAGTTCAGCCAAGCCACGGGAGCTTGATCGCGCCGACCTGGCTCAGAATCGCGGCCAAATCCTCGAAGGCCCACTGCTCACTGATCTTCCCGTCTTCAGCGACCCGATAGATATCGACGGCATCCCACTGCACCCGATTGCCGCTGGCCGGGACACCAAGCAGATTGCCGGTGTGTACTGCGGTGACGAGCAATCGTAGCGCCACGAGATCGTCCGTCGCGATCACGTCTTGCACTTCTGCATGGATGTCGTCCAGAGCTCCGATGAACCCACCGAGGATGGGGACGATGGTGTCCACGCCGTTCACTGTACCGAGGGCACCCCCATGCCAGACGATATCGTCGGCGAAGTAGTCACGCGCGGGTCGGTGCCACGCTAGCGTATCCTATACTTTCTTGCGCAAGCAAATAAAGAACACCGAACCGACGAGTCTGGCGATACTTGTCTCGGCAAGTTATGTTCGAAGGATGGCGAAGGTTAAGCGGCTGAGTCCAGACGAAGAGGCCCTATGGCGAGCGCTCATGCGCATCGTTTTGACCTTGCCGCGCCGGCTGGACAGCGATCTCCTACGGTCGACCGGCCTTGGCGCCAGTGAATACAAGGTGCTGATGCATCTATCGGAAGCGCAAGATCGCACGTTGCGGATGGCCGTCCTCGCAGACGCAGCAGGACTCTCCCCCAGCCGAACGACGCGGGTCGTTGATGGCCTCGAGTCACGTGGATTCGTCACCAAGCGTTCCAGCTCTGAGGATCGGCGCAGCTTCCTTGCAAAGCTCACTCCGAAAGGGCTCACCAAACTGAAGTCGGCTTGGCCGACGCATCTCGCGAGCGCCCGGAGCCGTTTGTTCGATCACATCGATGGCACGGCGGTCCCGCAGATCGCGCAAGCGTTGCGTGCCGTGGCTGCTCGTTTGGATAACCAAGACCCTGAGGTGGAGTAGGCCATCATGTCGCTCTGGTTTAGCTACGGTTTAGGCCGACACGTTGAAGCCGTGTTGTCGATGCTCCCCGGTGAGAATGTCATCTTCGCGGCCGTGGAGTAACTCGAATCCCGGACTTCCCAAAGCCTTGTCCCCCGGCGAAGGACGCGAGTGCCCATTGCGAGCTCAATCTCTTGATGAGGGCAAGATCGCGACACCGGATCTCTTCTTAGAAGTGGTATGTGCCACACCCCGTAACGATTACAGTCAGAGGTCCGTCGGTCGTCACGTGGAACCGCACGCTGCAGTCGACGCGCGCGCGCTGCGGATCGATGGTCAACGTTGAGATGTTCGTCGCGATTATGTCCAGCTCATCACGCACGGGAGTCGTCTGAGCTGGCCCCCAGTCTTGTTCGCGGGAGATGTATGGCATCGGCCCGTGATTCCCGCCCATGAGCGCGCCGACACCCTGTTTAACGCCGAGTGCGGACGGATCGGCGAAACCGAAACCCTCCGAGCGCACATCGGCGGTGCCCGTCGATACCGATGCGTTGCGGACGAGCACATTTGACAGCCAATACGCATGGTTCGCGACGACCGAATAGCTGCCTGCGTCCTGGGAGGGTTGAACGACGTACGTGACGTGCGCTGGATTCCGATTGACCAAGGCTGTCCCCAGGAAGCTCGCCGCGGGACCGTATTCGTCGTTGGTTGCAAGCGTGAGATGATCTGAGGCGACGAACAACCATTCAGTGAAGCGCAACCCGGCGGCGGCCAGACGCTGCTCCGCTGCTTCGCTCTGATCGATCCGGACGAGCTCATCACCAACGTCGTTCCAGGCCATGATCGGTGTGTTACGTAACGCTGCTATCTGCGGGTCAACGGCGCCTGGGATCCCGACGGTCGAAAAACCGCGCGCGAACAGGTCCGGATAACGCGCGAGCAACCGGTACGTGCCAAAGCCTCCCATCGAGTATCCGCTCACGTCCGTCCAATCGGGGTTGAGCAGATAGTGGCGCGCGACGTCGGCCCACGCCTCGAATGTGTCGGCTTCGGCCATGCCCGCGTAGAAGCCGTCTGGGCCCCGGCCCCCGGGCGTTAGAACCAGTGATCCCGGTCCCCGATCACCGAGCTCCGATTGATTCCTCGAAGCCGAGTATTGGTTGTAGTTGGCCGAAAGAGAATGCAGCAGAAGCGTCATGCCCCAGCC
>VAWS01000151.1 GCA_005884515.1 Actinomycetota bacterium | reverse complement strand
AACGGGAAGCACTGGTTCGGTACCGACAACACAGGCCGCGACGTGTTCAGCCGGGTGCTTCACGGAGGACGGATCTCCCTCCTCGTGGGTGTCTCGGTGGCGCTCTGGTCCGGAATCTTCGGCACTTTCGTCGGCGCGCTGGCGGGATTCTACGGGCGGTGGGTCGATCAACTCCTTATGCGGATCACCGATCTTTTCTTGGCGATCCCGTTCCTCGTGGTCCTGATCCTGGCTTCGAGTCTACTTTCGGGAAGCGTCTTCGAAATCATCCTCATCCTGTCACTCTTCTTCTGGATGCCTGCCGCGCGGATCATCCGTGGCACGGTGTTGTCGCTCAAGGAGAAGGAGTTCGTCGAGGCTGCTCGAGCGAGCGGCGCCTCGAATGCACGCATCATCGTTCTGCACATCCTTCCTAACGCTCTTGGGCCGATCATCGTGATCACGACACTCAACGTAGCTGCGGCCATCCTGACCGAGTCGGCCCTTTCTTTCCTAGGGTTCGGCGTCCAGCCTCCGACGCCGAGCTGGGGCAACCTGCTTCAGGCCGCTCGAGGCTTCACGCTCCTCGCGCCGTGGATGGTGTGGTTCCCAGGACTGTTCATTCTGATCACGGTGCTCGCCGTGAACTTCCTCGGAGACGGTTTGCGCGATGCTCTCGACCCCCATCAGGAACTCCGGGCGCGGGAGCAGTGAGCGCTGATGTCTGAGCCACTCTTAGAGGTCCGGGACCTGACGGTTCATTTTCCGACCCAGGATGGGCTCGTGAAGGCCGTCGATGGCGTGTCGTTCACCGTGGGTCGGAGAGAGACGCTGGGTGTTGTGGGGGAATCAGGCTCTGGAAAGAGTGTCACGTTTCTCACGGTGATGGGACTCATCACGCGGAAGCACGCGCGCATCTCCGGAGAGATCATCTTCCAAGGAGAAGACCTCCTCAAGCTGGGCGATGATGGGCTTCGTGCGATCCGCGGAGCCAAGATCGCGATGATCTTCCAGGACCCGCTCACCGCACTGAACCCGGTGCATAAGGTGGGCAAGCAGATCACGGAGGCGCTTCACGCGCATCGGGAAGTATCGCAAGACGATGCCTGGGCGGTAGCCGTCGACCTCCTTCGACGAGTCGGCATCCCCAGGCCCGAAGAGCGCGCGCATCAATACCCGCACGAGTTCTCAGGAGGAATGCGTCAGCGCGCGATGATCGCGATGGCGCTCGTTCTCCGTCCAGACATACTGATCGCCGACGAGCCGACGACAGCGCTAGACGTCACCGTCCAAGCGCAGATCCTCGAGCTGATCGACGGGCTCAAGGAGGAATTCGAGACGGCGGTGGTGATGGTCACGCACGACCTCGGCGTCGTGGCCGAATACGCCGACGAGGTTCAGGTGATGTACGCGGGGAAGATCGTGGAATCGGGCACGCTCCAACACATCTACTACGGGTCACTCCATCCCTACACATGGGGACTCATGCAGTCGATAAGCAGGCTCGACGAGGATGTCGACCGGCTCCGACCGATCAAGGGTTCTCCTCCATCACTTATCGACGTGCCTTCAGGCTGCGCGTTCTATCCGAGGTGCCCCTATCGTTTCGAGCCGTGCGATAAGGAGATCCCACGGTTGGTGGAAGAGGAAATGGGCCACCTGGACGCATGTTATCTCCCGCTCGAGGAAAAGAAGAGGGTCTTCGCGAGCGAAGTGGCGACGAAGGCATGACCCTCCAGGCCGGCGAACGCCCCCCTCAGCCAGCTCCGTCCACACGAACGCCCCTCATGAAGCTTGTGGCCGCGACGAAGCACTTCCCGATCACTCGAGGGGTCATCTTGCAGAAGCGTGTCGGAACGGTGCACGCGGTCGACAGCGTCGATCTGGAGGTCTACCCAGGTGAGACGGTCGGATTGGTCGGCGAGACCGGCTCCGGCAAGTCCACGACGGCTCGGCTCATCACCAAACTGCTCGACGTCACCGAAGGGCAAGTGATCTTCGACGGGCAGGACATCACGCATCTCAGCCGGCGCAAGATGCGCCCACTACGCCGCGACATTCAGATGATCTTTCAAGATCCGTACGCGAGCCTCAATCCACGAAAGACGGTTGGCTCGATCATCGGAGAGCCCATGCGGATCCACAAGACGGTCCCAAGGGACGGCATCAAGAAAGAAGTCCAGCAGCTGATGGAGCGCGTCGGCCTCAACCCCGAGCACTACAATCGATATCCCCATGAGTTCTCGGGCGGCCAGCGGCAACGAGTCGGAGTCGCGCGCGCGCTGGCCTTGCGCCCCCGGCTGATCGTCGCCGACGAGCCGGTGTCGGCGCTCGACGTGTCGGTGCAGGCACAAGTGCTCAACCTGCTCGAAGATCTACAGGAAGAGTTCAACCTAACCTACGTTTTCATCGCGCACGATCTCTCAGTCGTGAAGCACATGAGCGACCGCGTGGCCGTGATGTACCTCGGACAGATCGTCGAGACCGCGCCCAGCGAGACGCTCTATAAGGACCCGAAACACCCTTACACCGGGGCGTTGTTGTCGGCCGTGCCCCTTCCGGATCCGAGGCTGGTGTTGCAGCGGAGGCGCATCATCCTCGAAGGCGACGTCCCGTCGCCGATCGATCCTCCATCGGGATGCCGCTTCCATCCGCGATGTCCCCGCACGATCGAAGTTGCCGAGAGAGAGGGCCTCGGACGGGTGCACCCTCGCTGTCGCGATGAGGAGCCTGAGCTCCGCCCCTTCCTCCCAGGTCAAGTGGCCGCTTGCCACTTCCCACTCGAAGAGAGGGTGATTCCGGCGGCGGACGGTTCGTAACTCGCCGCACGTTTTCTCGTTCTACCCGACGGCTGCTGCTTCCTCTATCGATCTTATCTGTGGGATCATGCGCCGAAACAGAGTCAGTGCGGTCACGATCAGCAGCGCTCCGCCCGCGTAGAACGGTGCGCGTATGCCGAAAGATTTCGCAACGATCCCGCCGACGAGAGCGCCGAACGGGATCGTCCCCCAGCCAACGAGACGATAGGCACTGTTGACGCGCCCCATCAGATGGGGTGGGATCATCGATTGCCGGAGCGAGACGGTGATGACGTTCCACACGATGCCGCCGAACGCTTCGATCGCGAGCAGCGGCGCGACGATCCACGCGTTCGACAAGAACGCGATCGCCACCATTGCGAGGCCGGAGAGCAGGCCGATCAGGACGAGCGCCCTGCCGCTTCCGATCCACGCCGACACGCGGGGACCGGCGAGCGAGCCGGCGAAGCTGCCGGCCGCTCCGGCGAGGAGAAGTAGCCCGAAGGCAGACGCGCGCAGGTGGAGCACTTCGAGCGCGAACAGCACCATGATCGAGTAGGCGCCGTTGAACAAGAAGTTGAAGATGCCGAGCGACAACGCCATCGTCGGCAGTGGGGGATGGCGCCAGAGCCACTTCAGCCCCTCCTTGATGTCGCGGGACAGCTTCGAGGCCGGAACGCCCTCGTCGCGCGTCGGGCGGAAGTGCCCCGCCATCAGCGCGACGATCAGCGCACCGCCGATGAACGATGCGCCGTCGATGAAAAAGGGGGCCGCCGCGGCCGCCGCGAACAGGAAGCTGCCGATCGGCGGGAGGATGAACACCGCCACGTACAGCAGCGGCAGCGACATCCATTCGCCGATGATCGCGGCGCCGAGCACGCAGAAGATCAGGCCGCGGATGATGTCCACGGTACTCATAACGCGGCGCCGGTCCCACCGGTCGACGAGCGCGCCGCTGACGAGCGCGAAAAGGGCCCACGGAAGCCGCTCGAGAACGGCGACGTTGGCCACGAGGACCGGGTTCCGCGTGAGCGACGCGGCCAGCAGCGGCGTTGCCGTCAGAACGACGCCGTCGCCCAGGTTCGAGATCGCAGCGGCGGTCCAGAGCTTGCGATAGTTTCGCCCGAGCGCCATGGCCGCCCATTATCACCGACGGATCTTCGCCCTCACGGCGATCCTTCTGACGTTGACTGCGTGCCCGTCAAAGGCACCGTTGCGGTCGCCGTCGCCCGGCGTAACGCCGATCAAGGGCGGGACCTTGCGCGTGCTGCTCGACGACGACGTGGACTCGCTGGATCCTTCGCGAGCCAGCCGGCCGTCGGCGTGGTTCTTCGTGCGCGCGCTGTACCGAGGGCTGCTCGCATTCCCCGACGTGCCGGCGCCCGACGGCGGGAACCCCGTTCCCGACCTCGCCTCGGCGATGCCGTCGGTTTCACCCGACGGGCTGACGTACCGGTTCCATCTCCGCGGCGGGATCAAGTTCGGCGCACCTGCGTCGCGCCCGATCCGCGCGTCCGACGTGCGCGCGTCGATCCAGCGCGTCATATCGAGCGGCCTCGGCATCGCGCCGTTCTTGAGCTCGATCACATCGATCACGGCTCCCGACGATGCGTCGCTGGTGATCTCGCTCAGCCGCGTGACGCCCGACTCTCGTGCGTAACCCCGCGTGGGACGCCGGCACCGACCCGGTCCGAGCCGCCTACGTCGACGGGATCGATGCGACGATCGGGGTCCCACCTGCCCGTGCGTTCGCGCGGACCGTTGCAGGCACCGCCGACCTCGTCCTCGACACGGGCGCGCCCGACCTCCACGCCGGGACGACCGCGTTCCCGGAGGGCGCGCGCGCCGTCCGGTCCGGAAACGGTTGCACGCGGTACCTGTTCATGAACGCAGCCGTTGCGCCGTTCAACAAAGCGGCCGTGCGCCTCGCCGTCGCCGCGGCCGTGGTGCGCGCGCGATTCGACGGGGCGGCGCCCGGCGGAACGCCGGCGACCCGATTGCTGCCGCCGACGGTCACCGGTCACGACACCACACCGGTCCTGCCGGAGGACCTCGGGCGCGCGCGCAGGCTGCTCGCATCGGTGAAGCTGCCGCGCTTCGCCGTGCGGATCGTCGTCGCCTCGTCGCCCCGCGACCGTGCGGAGGCGGGGATCCTGCGCGCGCTGCTCGCGCGCGCCGGCATCTCGCTGAAGCCCGTCTTCGTCCCGGCGGCCACGCTGTACCCGTCTTTCTACGAGCAGGGCTCCGCGCGCGTCCCCATGGGCATCGCGACGTGGTGCGCCGACTGGCCCGGGCTCGCCGGGCGCGATGTGCTCGGGACGATCGCGACGGGGACCGGGTACGCGCACCTGAGCGCGCGCGCGGTCGCGCGCGCGCTGGCGTCGGCGTCGAGCGCCCCGGCCGCGAACGCCGCCCCTGCGTGGGCCGCGGCCGACGCAACTGTGGTCTCGACCGGCGCGCTCGTTCCACTGATCTGGACGGCCGACGACTTCTCGTTATCGCAGCGTGTGCAGGGTTTTGCGCCCGCGCCGATGTGGCCACGCGGCGATCCGACCGCGATGTGGTTGCAGTGACCGAGCGTCCCGCCACCCCGCAGGGCCGATGGTAGGATTTGCGGCCGTGATCCGGAACGGAGGCTTTGAGTGACCGCAGCGATCGTTACCATCCACATCATCGCCGCACTGGTCCTGGTGCTGTTCATCTTGCTGCATGCGGGGCGCGGCGGCGGCTTGTCGGAGATGTTCGGCGGGGGGATGACATCGGGTGGTTCCACCGTTGTCGAGAAGAACCTCGACCGACTCACCGTCATCGCTGCGATCATCTTCGCGATCACGACCGTCGCCCTCTTCTACCGCATCAAGTAGCGGTGCGCGGGCGACCCCGCTCCCTGACCTACGGCGCCATCGCGCTTGCCATTCTGCTCACCTTGTTGGCCGGCTGCACGAGCAAGAAGCACGCGTCTACGACGCCACACGCCGGCGGGACGCTCGACGTCTCGATCCGCGACCTCGGCACGCTCGACCCCGCGAAAGCGTCGGGACGTGGGGCGATCCTGGTCGTTTCCCAGATCTTCGACTCCCTGACCAAGATCGACGCCACGACGGGGCTGGTGAAACCTGCCGCGGCTTCGAAGTGGACGACGTCGGCCGACGGGAAGACGTGGACGTTCACGATCGCGCCGGCCAAGTATTCGAACGGCGACCCGGTACGCGCGCGCGACTTCAAGTTCGCGTTCGACCGCATCGCGCAGAAGGCGCTGAAGTCGGATATCGCGTACGAGCTGCAGCCCATCACCGGCTATGCGGCCGCGCAGGTGCTTGGGAAGGCGAAGTCGCTCGCCGGCGTGAGCGCTCCGAGCGACGGGAAGCTCGTGATCAAGCTCGACCGTCCGTTCTATGAGCTTCCCTACAGCCTCGCCGACCCAGGGTTCGCGCCGATCCCGGTCAGCGTGTACGGCGGCTCGACCAATGGGCTCAAGACCACCCCGGTGGGCAACGGTCCGTTCCACGTCGTCAGTGCGACGGCCGAATCCCAAGCGACGCTCGCGCGCACCGACGACTACTACGGAACGAAGGCGTACCTCGACGGAATCAAGTTCCACGTCGTCACGACCGGTGCCGGCTGGAGCGCGTTCCAGGGCGGCCAGACGGACGTGACTGACGTACCGGCCGACCAGGTCGCGTCGGGGAAGGGGTTCGATCAACGCGGCTTCACGCCCGTGTGGGCCACGCTGTCGTTCGGACCGAACCTCAAGCTCCCCAAGTATCAAGATCTCAACGTGCGCATCGCCATGTCGCTCGCGATCGATCGGAACGCGATCGCGAGCGACGTCTTCAAGAGCACGAAGGACGCCGCGACCGGCCTGATCCCCGCCGGCGTTCGTGGGTACGTTCCCGGCGCGTGCGCGAACTGCACCTTCAATCAGAATCGCGCGCGCTTGTTGCTCGCGGCGAAGTTCAGGAGTCACCCGCGCCCGTCGATCTCGATCGACTACCTGGGGGAGCCGACGAGCAAGTCGGTCGCACAAGCCATCGCCAAAGACCTGAACGAGGTCGGGTTCCATGCGTCGCTGCGCGCGCATACCGCCGACGCGTACACGAATCTGTTGAACAAGGGCGGCCAAGACTTCGCGGAGCTCGGCTGGATCCAGAACGTCCCGTCACCGGACGGCTTCCTCGCCCAGCAGCTGCTGACCGGATCGCCGAACAACCGGATCGGGTTCCAGTACGGCAGGTTCGACTCCGACATCGCGGCCGCGCGCGCGAGGAAGGTGGAAACCGCGCGCCTCACCGCGTACGCAAACGCCGAAAAGCGGGCGTTCGCCCTCATGCCGATCATCCCGATCGTCTTCTACCGGAACCGCTTGGCCGTGTCGTCGCGCGTGAACGGGTTCACGCTCGACGGAGCCGGCATCTTCGACGCGTCCGCGATCTGGCTTTCGTAACCGTATGAGAGCGGGCCGGCCGGCCGCGGCCCTCGCCTTGCTGGCCTTGCTGGCGAGCGGCTGCCCCTCGCACAAAGGCGCGCAGCCGACACCGTCCGCCTCCGCTCAGGCCGCCGGCACGCTCACGATCGCGTACCCGGCGGAGCCTGCGACGCTGGATCCGTTCGCGCCGGCCGGCGACACGCCGGCGACGAGAGACCTCGCGCGCCTCGTCATGCCCGGCCTGTACAAGATCACGCCGTCCGGGGCGCGCGAGCGATGGCTGCTCGAATCGGAACCGGTCGTGTCCAACGGGCCTCCGTTCTCGGTCACGCTCACGCTGCGGCGGGACGCGACCTGGAGCGACGGGAAGCCGATCACCGTGGACGATCTGCGGTTCACGTGGCAGCTCGCCGCGCGCGGCCAGATCGCGCGCGAGGGTTACGACCAGATAGCGCGCATCGTGACGCTGTCGCCGAAGCGCTCGCGCATCGAGTTCCGCTCACCGTTCCGTCGGTGGCGCGACCTCTTCTCGGCCGGCCTCGGCGTGCTTCCGGCGCACGCCCTCTCGACGCCGCGACGACTCGCGTCTCTGTCGAGCGGCTGGGCGGTTTCCGGGGGCCCGTTCGTTCTGAAGGCGTGGCACCGCGGGCTCGACATGATCTTCGAGCCGAATCCGCACGCCTGGGGTGGCACGCCGCGGCTTAAGCGGCTGCGGGTGGTGTTTGTGCCCGACGCGCTCGGCGCACTGACGTTGTTCCGACGCGGGTTGGTGGATGCGCTTGCTCCGTACCAGGCCCCGGACTGGACGAAGCGCGTCCCCGGCGCGTCGGTGACGACGGACACGGGCCAAACGTGGATGGGCATCGTGATGAATACGCGATCGAAGCTGTTGGGAGACGTTCGGGTGCGGCGCGCGTTCGCCGACAGCATCGACCGAGGGCGACTCGTCCGGGGGCTGGTTCAAGCGGAAGGCTCGAAGCTCGACGTGGTCCCGCCGCGCACGAGCACGCCGTTCGCCGTCTACTGGAAGGTCGCGCGCGCGCGCGCGACCTTATCGGCCGACGGCTGGCGAGGCGCGCCGATCCGCAAGAAGGGCGGAACGAAGCTTTCGTTCACGATCGCCGTCGCCGACTCCGACGGGCTCGGCCAGGTGCTCGCGCGCGCGATCCAGTACCAAGCCGCCCAGGCGAGCATCGACGTGCAAACCGTCTTCCTTCCCGTCGACGAGATCATGAGCAGCTGGCTGACTGGGCCCCGCTTCGAAGCGGCCATCCTCGAATG
>VAWS01000150.1 GCA_005884515.1 Actinomycetota bacterium | reverse complement strand
CAGAACGATCACACCGAGCGCCCCGCCCAGCCTGCTCGCCAGCTTCTTCGCGTCGCCCAGGCTGCCGGTGACCTGCGCGGCCAGCGACTTCGTCGTGACGACCTGCGCGCCCGGGAGCAGCTTCTGGATCTCCTTCGCGACCGCGTCGACGTTGGACGAGCTGCTCGTCTTCACCAAGATCTGCGTCACGCGACCGGTCTTGCTCGACATCTTCTGCAACGTGGACAAAGGGAAGTAGATGTCCGCGGTGCTGCCGGTCAGCGTTGGGTTCACGAGCCCGACGACCGTGAACACCGTGCCGTTGATCGTGAGCGTGGAGCCGACCTTGAGTTTGTTCTTGTTCGCGTAGCTGTTCGCGACGAGGATCTGGTTCGGCTGGCCGGCCGTCAGCCACTTGCCGGCCGTGAGCTGGTCGGTCGTGACCAAGCCGGCGCGCGGGCTGGCGGGGTCGATGCCGGCGACGTTGTAGCTCGTCGTCTTGATGTCGGTCTGCGGCGGGTTCACGACTTGCTGGATGGTGCGAAGCGGCGTGCGGAACTGCGCGCGGAAGTTGCGGAAGCGCTCGGGGAGGCACGACTGGAACCCGCCGCGGAAGTCGCCACCGGAACCCGGCGAGGCGCTCGGGTTCGGTCCGCCGAATCCGCCGCCGCCGCCCGCCGCCCGACGCTTGGCCAGGCATGCGTCGATGGCGGCCTGCTCGGAAGCCGAGGGAGGCGCGATGTTGATGTTCTGCGTGATCGTGTCGCCGCCGGTCTTCAGCTCGGCCGTTATCTCGGGAACGGTGCCGGTCTGATGCTCGGCGAGCAGCGTCAAGCCGGGCGTCGCGGACACGACGCCGGGCAGCTTCGCGACTTGGCTCAGCGCCTGATCCGGGAAGCTCAGAAGGGTCGCCGACAGGAAGAAGTCGTGGGTGAACTTCGTGCCCGGCTTGCCGAGCTTCGACAGGTCGGTGGTGACGTTCGAGTTCTCGGACGCGAGCGCATTGATGTCCGCGAGGTTCAGGTTGTTGTTGTTCCCGCCGGGGCCGCCGAAGAAGAACCCACGGTTCGCGCGCGGATCGGTCTGCGCGTTGGCCGACGGCGTCGGGGTCGCGCTGGTGCCGTTGCTCGATGCCCCGACGACGCGAGTCACGAGGACGTCGGTACCGATCGAGCTGAGCGGCGCGAGCACCTTCGCCTGCGCCTGGTCCAAACCTTGCGAAACCCCGATGATGCCGATGACGAGCCCCACGCCGGCAGCCAGGCCGAGCGCGGTCAGGATCGTGCGCCCGAGGCGGCGTCGTAGCTCGTTGAAGACGTATCCGAACTGGAACATAAGAACCCCCGACGCCGATATAAGCGGGAATCTCAGCACGGCGCAATAAGGACGCCATGAGAACGGGCTTGGAAAACCCTGTGAGTGCTGGGGCTTTACCGACCCTTCAACCTTTTGCCAGTTTGGGTCACTCAGCCCGCAGCACGAGCGCCGGCCTCGTCCCGGCGGCCGAACGGGCCGGCAACACGGCCAACCCGTTGGCCAGCAGGGCCGCCACGGGGACGAGCAGCACGAGCGTCCAGAAAGGAACCCGGGGTACGCCGAGGATCCCCAGCTGGTTCGCGTACAAGTTCCATAACGAGCGGCCCGCGATCACGCCGGCGACAAGCCCGATGGCGAGCGACACGACGATGAACGTGCTGGACTGCCATGCGATCGCGCGGGCTACATCACCGCGGGTGAACCCGAGCGTCTTGCAGATGGCGAAGTCGCGACGCCGTCGATTGATGCTGGTGACGAGCGCGTGCGCGAGCGTGCCCAGTCCAAGCAGCGCAAGCAGGCCGGACAGGATGAACGGGAGGTTGCGGCTGCGTCCGAAGTTGAGAAGATCACCAGGCGTCGTTGGCTCTCCGACGTTCAAGTTGAAACGACCAACCTCGTCCTGGAGGCGCTCGCGTCCTTTCACTGTGCTCACGCCCGGCTTGAAGCGCACGACGAATCCGTCGGGTGAGTCGGAGCCGCCTGGGAAGAATCGACCGGCGCCTTCGTTGGTGACCATAGAACCCTCGCCGAGATTCGCCGTGTGACCCACGGTCGGGATAACGATCCGTCCGACCACGCGGAACTGCTTCGGAGGCAAACCAACCACCGAGACGGAGACCTCGTCGCCCACGTCTTTGTGGATCCGCCGGAGCGTCTTCGGGCCGAGCGCGATCTCGCTTTCCGTGCGCGGTGCGCGCCCGCTCTCGACCGGCGGCAGGAACGTCGTGTCGTGCTGCAACAACACGATCGCATCGGCAGGGACGCCGTTCACAATGAGCGGTATGCCCAGCGACATCGGCGCGGCCAGAGCGACGTTGTCGTCTGCGCGCGCAGCCTTGATCGCGCCGGTGTACTCCTGCAGCGTCACGTTGTCCCCGCCCACTCCCGCGTCCCACGTCAGCCCGTAGAGCCGCGGCGTGTCGAGCAGGTAATGGAGGCTCGCGCCGAACGTCAGTGTGATCGTCAGCGCCGCGACCGCAAGGACGACGCCCGCGATCGTCGTGCGAACGGGAACCGCCGTTCGGCCGCGCCCTGGCTCGAGGGCGAGCCGTATGCCGACCACGGCGGGCGCCGATGCGCCCGCGCGCGTCACCGCTTCGACCGAGCTCGACGCACGTTCCGCACCCGTTTGTGCGCGCCCGAACACATCGTCGCGCTCCGCGAGACGCGCCGCGCGCGCAGCCGGCACGACGACGAGCAGCATCAGCACGACGAGCGCAACAAGCGCTCCCCCGCCGACTGCGACGATGTCGAGATGCAATCCGGGGCTGGGGTCGGCTGCGCGCGCGAGGCCGGTGGGGAACAGCGGCGAGAGCGCCCCAGCGATCGGGATCGCGAGGAGGGTCCCGGTGAGAGCAACGATCCCGGCTCGAAGCATCCCCAAGCTGAACAGCTCACGTCTCGTCATACCGAGCGCGCGCAACGCCGGATACTCGATGCCTTCCGCCATCGCCTGACGGCCCAACGTCTGGCCGAGAACGAGCGCAGCGACGATCGCAAGGCACAAAGCGAAGAGCTCGAGCGCGACCGCTTGCAGGTGGAACGAGCGTTCGACGTTCCGCGTGAGATCCTGCTGTCTGTACCCGATAACCGGGTTGCCGTTCGAGACGCCGGCGATCGCATCGATGAACGCGGGGACGTCGGCGGAGCCGTGTTTGAGACGAACGAGCGTGTACGGGAATGCCCCCCAACTCTGGTACGAGGCATAGAACGCCGGCGTGAAATGGATCCGCGGCGGACCGATGTCGGAATCGGGAGGGAACTCTCCCGGCACCGCGATGATCCCGGTGACGGTGAACCTCGTCGGGACGACGGTCGGGTTCTCGCTGAACGCGTCCTTGACCAGCCGCACGGTGATCGTCACGCCCACCCGGGCGTGCATCGCCGCGGCTATAGCGACCGGAACGGCTACCTCGTCTGCGCGATCGACGCTCGGCAATCGTCCGGAGATCACCTTGGCGGTGTTGAACGACCGGTCCATCCGTGGGTCGGGAGATGCGATGCCACCCGGAGCCCCCTGCGGTCCATCGAAGAAGTACGCCGTGAGGTAATCCGCGACCTCGGGGATCGAGCGCAGCTGCTCGAGCGTGACTGGCTTGTTGAAAGCGAAGAGCGACATGGGGTTCGGCCCGACGCCGAGCAGGAACTGATCGAACGGATGCGACGCCTTCAAGAGACGCGAGCCGCGCCATCGCGCGCGCAGCTCAGCGCCGAGACGGAGTCGGATCGCCCCCATGCCACGACGAACCGTACGAGCGCGGGCCGTCTGGGAGAAGAAGGACGGCACGCCTGTTCAGCGGGTGGAGGCACTACCCGCCGGCGAAGGGGTCTTGAGCGAGCGGGGGGCGAGAGCATCGCCCCCCGCCGCCTGGCCGGGTGTTCCTGGGCCTGAGGTCTAACGGACGAGCCGTAAATCGGCGCGCTCGTTCTGGAGGGCGTCGGCCGCTCGTCCGAGCAAAACCGCCGCGGCCGCCATGTGTTGCAAGGCCTTCAAGTTCGGCGAACCGGTGCTGCTGAGATAGTTCTTCGCCGCCCGGTCGATCACATCGACGGCGACCTCGAGGCCGCCGAGAACCTTCTCAGACAGCTCAGCGTTCGTCATGAGGATTCCGGCGCGCAGAGCGATGCGGGCGTGGCCGATCCGGATCCCAAGGGAAGCCGCCCTCCAAGAGCATGCTCGGGTGGAGGATCCGAACCGGGCGACGCTCACCCCGCGCGCGGTGGAAATGAAGAACCATCGCGTCGTCGCCGTTATCCAGAACGACGAGACGGATGACGGGTCGCTCGGAGGTCTCGGATCTGCTCCGCAACTCTCGAACCGTACCCACGCCTCGAGGGTAGCGAGGCTATCTGACCGGAAGGCAGAGGCTGTTGGACGGTTGTGTGAACACGCTGCGAACGCTGCGTGTTATCCCTGGAGAAGCTCGTCGACGCGCGCGCGGATCTCGTCGCGGATGGCTCGGACCTCTTCGATCGGCCGGCCTTTCGGGTCCGGCAACGCCCAATCTTCGACCTGCGTGTAGAGGATCGCAGGGCACGCTGCGTCGTCGACGGCGCACCCCATCGTGAAGACGCGGTCGGCCGACGCGACGAGTGCGTCGTCCAGCATTCGGCCGGCGTGCTCGGACACGTCGATCCCGACCTCTTTCATCGCGAGCACGACCTCTGGATGTGGCGAGTCTTGCGGGATCGTACCCGCGCTGATGCCTTCGGCTTTCCCGTTGGCCAGCGTGTTGGTGAACGCCTCGGCCATCACCGAGCGGCCGGCGTTGTGCACGCACACGAAGAGGTATCGCTTCACGCGTCCCCCATCTCGTTCAAACGATCGATCAACAAGCGCAGGCGTCCGGTTCGTTGCCGGTCGAACGACAACGCGATCCGCGGTAGGTCCGGCACGTCGTTGTCCCGCTTCTCGGCAGGCGAGGCGTCGACCGCTTCGATCGGACCGTCCAGGACGTCCGCGAACTCGGCCGACAGATCCTTCAGCATGCGTTCCTCCGGCGCCACGTTAAGCCGGAACACGAGGTGTCCTCCCACATACCGCTCCGAGTGGTAGACGCGGTAGAACCCCGTG
This sequence comes from Actinomycetota bacterium, assembly GCA_005884515.1. Lineage (GTDB taxonomy): Bacteria > Actinomycetota > AC-67 > AC-67 > AC-67 > AC-67. The sequence goes on along the minus strand of VAWS01000150.1, from coordinate 1,303 downwards.
ATCTCCTTGATGGCCGCTTCGGCACTGTCGGTCATGCGGAACAGGCTGAAATCCGCCTCGTCCACGAACCCACGCCGCAACAGCTCCTTCTTCAGGAATGTCTCGAACGCGAGCCAGTAGTCGCCTCCGGGCGCATCGAGCATGACGATCGGGTGCAGATCGCTCTTCCCGGTCTGGATCAGCGTCAGCAATTCGAACGTTTCATCGAGCGTACCGAAGCCACCCGGCGCAAGGAGGAATCCGTCGGACTCCTTGATGAACATGAGCTTACGGGTGAAGAAGTACTTGAAGTTGATCAGCTTCGGGTTGTCGGCGATCACCGGGTTCGGTTTCGCTTCGAACGGCAGCAGGATGTTCACACCGATCGAGTACTCGGCGGCCGCGCCTTCATGCCCCGCTTCCATGATGCCGGGACCGGCGCCCGTCACGACCATCCAGCCCATCGCCGCTATCCGGCGCGCGAACTCCTTCGCCACGAGGTATTCGGCGTCGTCCTTCGGCGTGCGCGCGGACCCGAAGATAGTGACCTTGCGTGTGTCCCGGAACGGCGCGAACACGTTGAACGCGTGGCGCATCTCTTTGAGAGCGGTGTTCGCGATCTTCCGATCGAGCCGTGAGACACCTTCGTCGTGCGCGAGCTGCAGAAGTGTTCCGATCGACTCCAGCGCTATCCGCTGATCGGTCGGATCCAGGCTCTCGACGAACCGCTGCAGCATCGCGTCGAGCTCGGGGTCGCCGCTCGGACGGACCACCCTTCGCGAACGAGGAGGTCGTTGCGCTGCCACGCTAGGTCAGCTGCTGCGGCTGGGGGTGAGACGCGTCGGTGAACTCGCGGAACTCGCCGGTTAGAAGGAACGCAACCTGTTCGGCGATGTCGACGGCGTGATCGCCGACCCGCTCGATCTGCCGTGACACAACGTGCATCCGGATCCCCCACTCGAGCATCCGCTTGTCATCGGCGATCGCGAGCACTTCTTGGAGCATGCCGCGGTTCAATCGATCGATCGGCTCGTCCATCTCTGGCAGCTCTCGGCACAGCTCGAGGTCGCGCCGCGCGAACGCGTCCATCGCCGCGGCAATCATGCGCAGCGCGATCGTGCCCATCTCTTCAAGGTGTGCGAGCACCTTCGGGCTTCGCGGGAGGTCGGTCGCAAGCTTCGTGATCTTCGCAAGGTTGACCGCCATATCGCCGACGCGCTCGAGGTGCAGGTTGATGTGGAGCAGCACGGTGAGCAGCCGTAGATCGGAGGCGACGGGCGTCTGCAGTGCGAAGAGATTGATGATCCGCTCTTCGGTTCGGAGG